>CAYVHC010000027.1:0-13590 GCA_964451025.1 uncultured Bifidobacteriaceae bacterium | reverse complement strand
GCCTCGTCCTCCTCGGAGTCCTCGTCGCGCGCGTCGTCGGCAAGGTCGCTCTCGGAGTCCTCGTCGTCCTCGTCGTCGTCCGCATCCTCGTCAGTGTCGCCGAACTCGTCCTCGATGTCGTCGAAATCGTCACCCAGGTCATTCTGCTCGTCGGTCAGCTCGTCGGAGATGTCCTCCTCGAGCTCGTCGTCGGCTGCCTTGACGTCATCGCTTTCCGTGAACGGCTGCTTCGCCGGCTCGCCATCCTGAGGCTTGGACGAACGTGACGAGCGCTTCGGGGCCATCGCAGCGGCCTTCGCAGTAGCCTTGGCGGCGGTGGATTTCGTGGTGGATTTCGCCGCCGACTTGCGCGTCGTCTTCTTCGCGCCCGCTTTCGCTGTGGATTTTGAGGCAGATTTAGCAGTGGATTTCGCGGTCGTGGATTTCGAGGCGGAGGACTTTGCGGACGTCCGTTTCTTCGTCGTCTTCGCACTGCCGGCGGAAACCGTGGACGCCGCCTTCGTCTCCACGCCTGCCTTGGCTTCGTCAGCGGTCTTGGCTGTCGGCTTGGCAGCGGTCTTCGCATTGGTCTTCGTGGTGGCCACAAACCCTCCTCGCACGGCGCCTGCGGTGCCCTACGTCACTTTGGGCACAGTTATGGCAAGCGCAACTCAACAGTTGACCACTATACAGTACCGTGCGACCTCATTGACGGTTCCCGGCGTTCCTTTCGTCGACAGCGGAATCAGCCCACGCAGGCAGGACGTTGAACTCCGCGGCGGTGAGGATGATGCTCGCCAGCGAGCACCCCGGGTCGATCCGCAGGGCCTCGTCGGAGCAGCGCCTTGATTCGTCGAGGAAGCCCATCCACCAGCAGATGTATGCGACGCACGCCAGCGGATGTGCCCGGTCCCGGCGCGGCACCGACTTCACCACCAGGGAGAACAGCCTCAGTCCCACGGCGCACCGCGTGGCATCGGGGAAGGTCCCCGGGTCGCGGAACACACCGTTGAGCGCGTCATAGACCGTCTTGGCGCTGTTGACGTCGTGGGGGTCGCTCGCCAACAGCTTCATCGACCGGCGTGTGAGCGGACACAGGACCGAGACGAGCATCGCGTCGCGCATCGACAGCGTCTCCCGCGTGCCCGCCGCGATGTGCAGCAGGGATTCCTCGCTCAGACGCGCCTGCCCGCCGGCGAGCGCATCCATCCACTCGTCCACGGCAGGCGCGAACCATGCCCCGTCTGCTTCCACCAGGCCGTTTTCCATTCGCTGCGAATGGAAATCCTGCGCCGCGCGCTTGATCGCGGGCTCGTCAAGCGTCGTGCGCTGGCCGCCGCGGGCTGCGCCCGTGCACTCCTTCATATGCTGCATCATCAGGGAAAGCGTCGGGGCCTGGTCCGCCCCACCGGCGCAGCGTGCCGTCTCGCCTGCCTCGGCCGCCCGCTGCGGCGTTTGTGAATCGTGTGCCTGTGAATCCTGCGGACGCGAACCATGCGGGCGCGAATCCTGCGGGTGCGGGTTGCGCGGACGCGATGATGCATGGTGCTGCGATGTGCCCGTCGGCACAGGCTGCTGTTGTGACTGCTGCGACATGAAGATGTCCTTTCGCCAAGGGCGCCCCGGGGATGGCGCCGTGTGACCTCAACGCTGCCACTTCCGGGCGGCTCACCCCGGGGTTTTCGACCGATGTGGACCGTCTGCCCTTGTGCAAAACGACCCTGTGGATAACCTTTTTCGAACATCGTGTGAAGGCGGTCGCGACCGAGCCATGGGCTACGATGGACGCGTGACCCAGATGACCCGCGAACAGATTGACACACGCATCGAACGCCTTGTGGCGGATTACTGCGCCGTGGATGCCACTGACACCTTGGATGCCACTGACGGCATGGCGCACAAGGACGGGCCAGACCCCGTCCTCCAAGTGGCGTCCCTCGTCGCCGACCAAGCGGTCGCATCCTCCCGCGGAGGCAAGAGGCTGCGCGCGCTGTTGCTGCTCCAGGCGTTCGACAGCGCCCACGGGTCCCTGCCCCTGCTGCCCACGGCGCAGGACATCGCATGCGCGATCGAGATCTTCCAGACCGCCGCGCTGGTGCATGATGACATCATCGATGACTCCGACCTGCGGCGGGGTGCGCCGTCCGCCCACCGCGCCTTGTCGGATGCGCTGCATTCCCCTTCCCAAGGCAACGGCCTGGCGATCATGCTCGGCGACCTGCTGGCCACCGGCTCGGTCGATGTCATGCATCGCGCCGCGCTCACGACCCCGTATCCGGATGCCGTGGTGTCGGCGTTCCTGCGCATGCACCGCGCCGTCGAGATCGGCCAGATCATGGACGAGGCCGTGGAGACGCTCCCCCTGGACGCCCCCGAGCAGCTTGCCCTCGCCGCCCAGCGCACCTACCGGCTCAAGACCGCAAGCTACACGACGGTCGCGCCGCTGCTGCTGGGTCTGCTGTGCGCCGGCGTGGACCCCGACGCCGCCCATGAGGCAGCCGAAGCGGTCGGCGAACCGCTGGGAATCGCCTTCCAGATCAACGATGACCTCATCGACGTGATCGGCACCAGTTCCGCGACCGGCAAACCCGTGGGCGGCGACATCCGCGAAGGCAAACGCACCCTGCTGCTGGCGGACGCACTGATGGCGGCGGACGAACCCACCCGGCGCTTCCTCATCGCCTCGTATGGGTCGGCCGACGAATCGGATCGCGACGTGCCGCGCATCATCGAGATCTTCCGTTCCACGGGCGCCGTGGATGCATCCCGCAGCCGCATCCGTTCCCTGTGGGCGCAGGCACGCCACGCCCTGGCCTCGCATTGCGCCGCGCTGGGATTCGATGCCGACGGCACAGCCGCCCTCGAACGTCAATGTGGCCTGTTCGTCCCGGGCATCGGGTGATCGGAGACGGTAATACGATGTCATATATGAACCCTGTGGATCCTGAGAATCCCGAGAATCCCGCGGACTCCGAAAACCCTGTGAGTCCCCAGAACACCGCGGACCTCGATGCTACCGAAACGCCCACCCCGGCCGAAACGCCGGAAGACGATCTCATCGACGGGCGCTATTCCATTCGTCGCCGCATCGCTGACGGCGGCATGGCGACGGTCTACGAGGCTCAGGACATGCGTCTGGACCGCACGGTCGCGCTCAAGGTCATGCACACGCGACTGGCGCAGGGGCCCAACCGCGAGGCGTTCATGCGACACTTCCGCCGCGAAGCCCAGTCCGCGGCACGCATCGCGAACCCCCACATCGTGCAGGTGTATGACTTCGGGCAATGGCATGGGTTGGACTTCCTCGTCATGGAATACGTGGATGGCTGCAACCTGCGCCATGTGCTGCATGAACGCGGCCGTTTCACCGTCGACCAGACCCTGCATGTCATCGGCGAGACCCTGGACGGGCTCACCGCGGCGCATGGGCAGGGCGTGGTTCACCGCGACATCAAGCCCGAAAACATCCTCATCAACACCCGCGGCCATGTGCAGATCACGGATTTCGGCCTGGCGAAGGCCGCCTCGCAGACAACGATGGCGACGACGGGCATGCTGCTGGGGACGGCCGCTTACCTGGCCCCCGAAATGATCGAATCGAACCTCGCCACGCCGCAAGGCGACCTGTATTCGGTGGGGATCATGGCGTGGGAGCTGCTGTGCGGCGTCGTGCCCTTCGACTGCGACAACTCGATGACGATGGTGTTCAAGCACGTCAACGAGGACGTGCCCGACGTGGCGAGCGTCTACCCGGACGTTCCCGCTCCAGTGAATGATTTCATACGGCATCTGACGATGCGCGACATGGAACGGCGTCCGGCGGATGCTGCCGCGGCGTTTGCCGAATTCGAACGGATGCGCGAGAACCTCTCAGCCGAACAGCTGGACTGGCGGGCGCAGGAAGCCCCGTCCCCCAAGGCCTTGTCGGGGACGACGAAACTCGAGCAGGTCGCCCAACGCGCCCGCATCGCATCGCCCCTTGGCGCCCCCGACTCCGGCACAGGCGATGCAGCTGGCACAGACGATACAGCACGCGACAATGCGGCCAGCACGGACGCCGCCAACAGAGGGAATGATGCTGGCGGCACAGGCACAACCGGCAGCGCCGACCCGACCGGCAGCGCACGCACCACTGCAGGCAGCGCATCGGCCGACGACGCGGATGCAACGGTGCCTATCTCGCCAACGCCCATCATGCGCGATGGCGAGATGGGAGCCACGGCAGTGCTACCGCAGGACAATCTGCCGACGATGGCGATCCGCGACGACGCCTCCGACAGCGCGACAGCCCTTGTGACGTCTTCCGCGACGTCCCCAACCGCTTCCCTTGCGACACCTCCCCTGCCGCCGGCGACCACCGCACGCGGCGGGCATTCCGTGCGCCGTCTTGCGGTGACCGTCCTGCTGGTGCTCGTGCTGCTCGCAGGCTGCTCCGCGGTCTGGTGGTTTTTCTCCGGACCGGGAAGCTACCGCGTGCTCCCCGCCGCACAGGACGTTCCCTGCGACACGTTGACCGCCTCGTGCACCCTCACGAACGCAAATTGGGACAATTACCGTGCGCTTCTGGACGAGGCGGGAATCGCCTATCAAGTGACGGAACGCAACGATGATTCCGTGCCCGCCGGCAGCATCATCTCAACATCCCCCTCGCTGGTGGGCAGCCACGTGTCGATTCGCGGCGGCATCGTCGATGTCGTCGTCTCGCAAGGCGCCGTCCAGCTGACGGTGCCCTCCGACCTGCTGGACGCAAGCACCGCCGACGGAAAGGACCCGCTGGCAGCGCTCGCGGCAACCGGATTCACCAATGTGCAGCATGATGAGTCCGCCGACCAGTATTCGCTCACGGTTCCGCAAGGGGCGGCCATCTCGGTGACGCCGGCTCCGGGAAGCACCGTCGACCACAACACCACCGTCACCGTCGTGCTGTCCAAGGGCCTCAAGCCCATCACCTTCCCCGACGTGGTGGGAAAAACACGCACCGAAGCCGAATCCACGCTGGCGCCCGACAACCTGACCATCACATGGAAGCAGGAATATTCCGATACCGTCGAGGAAGGCACGGTGATTTCCGCCTCCGCGGCGGCTGGCGATGCCCTTCATTGGGGTGACAGCGTGACGATCACCGTGTCGCAGGGACCGCAGATGGCCACCGTGCCCGATGTGGTCGGCAGCAATTATGACAATGCCGAGAAGACACTCACGGCCCTTGGCTTCAAGGTCGAGAAGAAGACGACGATCCTGGGCAATTGGACGAACCAAGTGCGTCAGCAATCCGTGGACGCCGGCACGTCGGTGCGCATCCACAACACGGATGGCACTCCCACGGTCATCACCCTCACCGTCGTGTGAAAACTGCAAGGTGCGGCTGCGCGACCCTTGAGACGCGCAGCCGCACCAAGACGAATGGCGGCTCAGCCTGTGCCTGCGACGAATCCCTATGCCTGTGACGGCTCATCCTGTGTCTGGGCCGGGTTGCCGCCCTGCTCCTTGAGCATCTTCTTGTAGACCTGGGCGTAGGTGTCCACGTATTCCTGTCCGCTCATCTGCTGGATGCGGTGCATCATCTCGTCGGTGAGCTCGCGAATCGCCTCATGGGTGATGGCATCCGGCTCGCGGCGTTCCACCTCGATCGGCGTGCCGTAGATGACGGTGACCGCGCCCTTGCCCGGCATCACCTGGCCGGGTGCCTGGATGTCGCGGGTGCCGATGAGCGCAGTGGGGATGATCGGGGCGCCCGTTTCCATCGCCAGGCGCGCCACGCCGGTGTGGCCGCGGTACAGTCTGCCGTCGGGGCTGCGCGTGCCCTCGGGATGGATGCCGAACACGTGCCCGTCCTCGATGATCTTGCGAGCGGTTTCCATGGCCCCCAGCGACTTGCTGCCGCCGGAACGGTCGACCGGGAACACGCCTGCCTGTGTGAACCACCACTTCTTGAAACGGCCTTTGATTCCCTTGCCTTCGAAGTATTCGGCCTTGCCCATGAAATGCACCATGCGCGGCGACGTCATGGGAATCACCGCGTCATCGATGACGGCAAGGTGATTCGCGGCGATGATGGCGCCACCGGTCCTGGGAATGTTCTCCACACCCACGCACGTCGGATTGAAACGGCGGCGGGCAATCGGGCTGAGCGTTTTGACGAAGAACCAGTACAGCATTGCGTTCCTCCGAACCATGCTTGGGCGTGCCGCGCGGCGCAGGATTCTCGCATGCCGCGGCGCTCCAGGCGATACAGTGTTACCATGAGCGACTTCAACAATAGCAGTGCGGCCGACGAAACGTCACGCGATGGCACGAACGGCGGCGTTCCCGGCAATGGCACGACCGGGGGCGATGATCTGGATTCCCAGTGGAGCGAATTCCTCGCTGCGCACGCCGACGACGTGTCGACGCTCGATGCGTCTCGCACGGCGAAACGCTTTGAGAAAGAGGCCGCCAAGCAAGACAGACTGCGCCATGAACGCCTACGCAAAGAAGCCGAGAGGCAGTTCCAGCAGATGGCTCAGTCCGAGCAGGGCCAGGGTCCGCGTGATTTCGAGACGAGCATCCTCAATGATGCGCCGGACGACCACTTCACGCCACCCACCAATCCAGACGCGAGCATGGACCATTACACGCGCGTCTACCTCATGCTGCTCATCGCGGGGCTGGCGCTTGTCGTGCTGGGCTTCGTACTACCCCGTTTCTCCGCGGTGTTCGAATCCACCGGTGGCATGCTACTGCTCATCGGCATCCTCGCGCTCATCCTGCGTAAACGGTGATTTGCGTAAACGGTGATTTGCACAGACGGATAGCACATGGGGCTGCTCCACGCTGGTGGAGCAGCCCCATGTGCAATTGCAGCGGCCGCAGGCAACAACAGCAAACAAACGGCCGCCTGCCGCGCCTAGCGCAGCGACAGGTTCGCGGCACCGATGAGGCCCGCGTCCTGGCCGGCGCTCGCCGGCACGATCGTGGCGATTGGACGGTATGCGCTTGCTTGGAGGAAGCGTTCGTACGCCTGACGCGCCGGCTCGAGCAGGATGTCGCCCACGGCGATGACGCCACCGCCGATCACATAGATGTCGGGGTCAAGCACCGCGGAAATGGCTGCCATCGTGCGGCCCAGCCATTCGCCGATCTTGTTGAAGGAATACAGGCCGAGCACGTCGCCTTCCTGGGCCGCCTTGGAAATCATCGGGCCGCGCAGATCCTCGATGTGTCCGTTGCACAGCTCCATGAGACGCGTCGCGTCCTGGGGACGGCGGCGCACGGCAGCCTTGGCGAAACGCTCGAGGGCAGATCCGGAGACGTAGCGTTCGGCGCAGCCGCGCAGGCCGCAACCGCAGGTATCGCCGTCCGGCACCATCGGCAGGTGGCCCAGCTCGCCCGCCATGCCGAACGAGCCGCGATACAGTTCGCCGTTGAGCACGATGGCGCCGCCCAGACCGGTGCCGACGGTGAGCATCACCATGTTGCGGCTGCCTTTGCCGGCGCCATGCACGTACTCACCCCAGCCGGCGCAGTTCGCGTCGTTTTCGACGACGACAGGGATGTCGTCGCCGATGAGCTCCTCGATGTGACCGGACAGGTCATAGTTGATCCATGCGGGGATGTTCGCGGAGAAGTTGACGGTGCGACGGTCCTGCTTGATGTTGCCGGCGGCGGAAATGCCAATGGCGCTGATGTCGTCGAACGACTCGCGCGCCTTCTTGTACAGCTCGGCGACGTTCTCATTGATACGGTCGGCGTCATTTTCGGTCGGGACGGTCCAGGACCTGACGATCGTATCATCCTCATCACACACACCGACGGCGATCTTCGTGCCGCCGATATCCACAGCAAGCTTATGCATGTTCCCTCCTGAATTGACCGGGTTCGACTTCGACTTGCGCGGCCGCTCATCCTTGGGCTGCCGCGACACACAGTTCACCTTACCATGAAGCCCGCCGCAGCGCACTACGACGGGCTTGGTAATAGTCACATTGTGACCCATTCGGCGCAAGGATCCGAACGTCAGGCCGCGGAACCTGCCTTGACGGCCTTCGCGGTCTCGATCCATTCGTTGAGCTTGTCGGTTGCCGCGCCGGATTCCACGGTCTTCTTGGCGATGCCATACGCTTCGCCGATGCGCTGGGAAAGCGGGGCATCGGGTTCGCTCAGCAGCTGCGTGTTGACGGCGATGGCGGCTGCTGCGTTGAGCAGGATCGTGCTCGTGCACGGCAAGTCGCGGCCGGCGATGACGTCGCGCGCCACCTGAGCGTTGTATTCAGGGGTGTCGCCCTTGAGGTCGGAGACCTCGACCTTGGCCAGTCCCAGCTGCTCAATGGGATCGAAGGTGCTTTCGGTCACGCCATCATCCTCGATGTGCCACAGCGTGATAGGACCGGTGGGTGCGAGCTCATCCATGCCTTCGTTCGATGTGAACACCATGCCGGTGGCACCTTGCTTGTGCAGCACGTCCGCCATGATGGAGCCCAGGGAGTGATCCGCGCAGCCGATGACGCAATGCCGGGGATGCGCCGGATTCGTGATCGGGCCCAGCACGTTGAACACGCACGGCACGCCCAGCTGGGCGCGGATCGGGCCGACGAAGCGCATGGCGGGATGGAACACGCGGGCGAAGGCGAAGGTGATGCCCACCTTCTCCCCCACCTGAGCGGCCTGCTCCGGCGTGAGGTCAAGCGGAAGGCCGAGCGCCTCGAGGCAATCGGCGGCACCGGACTTGCTGGATGCGGCGCGGTTGCCGTGCTTGGCGATCTTGACTCCTGCGGCGGCTGCGATGACCGCGGCGGTCGTGGAGATGTTGACGGTGGCGAATCCATCACCGCCGGTTCCCACCAGGTCGGTGGTCTCCCCCGACAGCGGCAGCGGCAGGGCGTGCTCCACCATCGCATGGGCGGCTCCTGCCACTTCGTCCGCTGTGAGCCCCAGCTGCTGCTGGGTGGCGAGCACCGCGCCGACCGCGGCGGCATCGGCATTGCCATCCATGAGCTCGTCGACATACCATTCGCTTTGCTCCTGCGTGAGATGCTCGTGCTTGACGACGAGCTGGTTCAGGATCGACTTCCATGTGTAGTCGGCCACGGTCTTCCTCCTTGTAGATAGTGGTTTGTTCAATGACAGGTCCATACTATGTAGCCCGAATGCGTCGGTTTTGTTACATGACCACATTGCGGCACCGTTACGTTCGTGTCCCAGCGGATACATACGGGATGGATGATTGGAAGAGCAGGATGCATTGGGAGAATTGGGCGCAGCGAATGCAAGGGACGGATGAATGCACAAAGGCGGCACCGGGCATCACCCCGGCACCGCCTTCCGATCAGCGAACCTCAGCCGATTGCATTGGTCGGCTTACTCCTTGGCTTCGTTGCGGCCGTGGCACATCTTGTACTTGCGGCCCGATCCGCACGGGCACTTCTCGTTTGGCTTCGTACCCGGGAACGTGCGACCATCCTCCCACGGGGAGTGGGCCTCGACGGTCTTGGGACGCTTGTTCGCCGGAAGCACCGAGTCGGCGTGGCTGAGCGGCTCGTAGCCGACCTGGCCGCGCGGCGCGGAGTATTCGTCGGAATTCGACTCGCCCACGGACTTCGGTTCCATGCCGTCCGGCTCCTCGCCGTCAATCTGGCCGTCGGACAGGTCATCGGCGGTATCGGCCTCGGACTTGTCGGCGTTGTTGGAATCGGGGTCATCTGGCGCGGAGTACTGCACCTCGCCGCTATGCTTGGATTCCTCGAACAGACGCTCGATCTGCTCGGTGGTCATGTGGAACAGCAGTTCGATGGACTCTTCCTTGATGGCTTCGACCATGTGGTTGTACATGGTGTAGCCTTCGCGCTGGTATTCGACCAGCGGGTCGCGCTGGCCCATGCCGCGCAGGCCGATGCCGTCCTTGAGGTAATCCATCTCGTAGAGGTGTTCGCGCCACTTGCGGTCGAGCGTGGCGAGCACGACCTTGCGTTCGGCTTCGCGCAGGGCGTCGGATCCCACGGTCTCTTCGATCTGGTCGTAGACGTCCTTGGCGTTGTCGATGTAAGTGTCGGCGATGAAGCGACGCGCCTTGTCTCCCTTGAGGGCCTTGGCGTGCGCGGACTTCGGGGAGTCACCGTCGTCCTTCTTGCCGTCGGCATCTGCTTCAGCCTCGGTGTCGGGCTTGATGCCGAGGGTCGCGTAGATGTCGTCGAGGTTGACGCCGTCGACGGAGCAGATCTTGGCAAGGTTGGAATGCAGCTCGGCGAGGTTCCAATCCTGAGGCTTGTCGGAACCCTTGGTCGCCTCACGCACATACGTGCGAATCGTCTCTTCGATGAACAGCTGGATGTCTGCCGACAGGTCGGCGCCCTTGAGCACGATCTGGCGCTCGTCGTAGATGACGGTGCGCTGCTTGTTCATCACATCGTCATACTTGAGCACGTTCTTTCGAATCTCGAAGTTGCGGGATTCGACGGCCTTCTGCGCGTTGCGCACGCCCTTGGACACGGTCTTGGACTCGATGGGCTCGCCTTCCGGATACCCCTTCTGCATGACGCGTGCGACGAGCTGCGTGTTGAACAGGCGCATCAGGTTATCTTCCAACGACAGGTAGAAGCGGGATTCGCCCGGGTCACCCTGACGGCCGGAACGGCCGCGCAGCTGGTTGTCGATGCGGCGGGATTCGTGGCGTTCGGTGCCGAGCACGTACAGACCGCCGAGCTTGCGCACCTCTTCCTTCTCTTCCTTGGCCTGTTCCTCGATCTGGGCGAGGGTGGACTTCCACTTGGCCTCATACTCGTCCTGGTCGGGCGACAGGCCTTCTTCGCGAAGCTTCTGGTCGGCGAGGAATTCGACGTTGCCGCCGAGCATGATGTCGGTACCGCGGCCTGCCATGTTCGTGGCGACGGTGACGGCGCCCTTGCGGCCGGCGACGGCGACGATGGCGGCTTCCTTCTCATGGTGCTTGGCGTTGAGCACCTGATGGGGCACGTTGACCGCGGTGAGCAGGTTGCTCACGAGTTCGGAGGATTCGACGGACGCGGTGCCGAGCAGCACCGGCTGCCCCTTCTCGTAACGCTTCTTGACGTCATGGACGATGGCGTTGAGCTTTTCTTTCTTCGTGCGATACACAAGGTCGTCCTGGTCCTTGCGGATCATCGGCCTGTTCGTCGGAATCGGGATGACGCCCAGCTTATAGGTGTTCATGAACTCGGCCGCCTCGGTTTCTGCGGTGCCGGTCATGCCTGCGAGCTTGTCGTACATGCGGAAGTAATTCTGCAGCGTGATGGTGGCGAACGTCTGGTTCTCGGGCTTGACCTCGACGCCTTCCTTCGCTTCGATGGCCTGGTGCAGGCCTTCGTTGTAGCGGCGTCCCGGGAGCACACGACCGGTATGTTCGTCGACGATGAGGACCTCGCCGTTGGTGACGACGTAATCCTTGTCGCGCAGGAACAGTTCCTTGGCCTTGATGGCGTTGTTCAGATAGCCGATGAGGGCGGTGTTGCTCGGCTCGTACAGGTTGTCGATGCCCAGGTAGTCCTCGACCTTGGCAATGCCGGCATCGAGGATGCCGATGGTCTTCTTCTTCTCGTCGACCTCGTAATCCTCGTCACGCTTGAGCTTGGGCACGAGGCGGGCGAACTGACGGTACCAGCGGGTGACGCCGCCTTCGGCCGGGCCGGAGATGATCAACGGGGTGCGGGCCTCGTCGATGAGGATGGAGTCGACCTCATCGACGATGGCGTAATGGTGGCCGCGCTGCACGAGTTCGGACTTGTCCCACGCCATGTTGTCGCGCAGGTAGTCGAAGCCGAATTCATTGTTGGTGCCGTAGGTGATGTCGCAGTCGTACTGCTTGCGGCGCTCCGCGGGCTTCTGGCCGGTGATGATGCAGCCGGTGGTCATGCCCAGGAAGCGGAAGACACGGCCCATGAGGTCGGACTGGTAGCTTGCCAGGTAGTCGTTGACGGTCACGACATGCACGCCTTCGCCGCTCAGCGCGTTAAGGTATGCGGGAAGCGTGGCGACGAGGGTCTTGCCTTCGCCGGTCTTCATTTCGGCGATGTTGCCCCAGTGAAGCGCTGCGCCGCCCATGAGCTGCACATCGAAGTGACGCAGGCCAAGAACGCGGTTGGATGCCTCGCGCACCGTTGCGAAGGCTTCGGGCATGAGCCTGTCGATGTCCTCGCCCTTATCCAGACGTTCGCGCAACTTGCCCGTCTGTCCACGGAGCTCATCATCGTCAAGCTTCTTGATTTCGGGTTCGAGCTTGTCGGTCTCGTCAGCCACCCCCTTGAGCTTGCGAAGCTGAGCGCCTTCACCCACACGCAGGACCTTGTCCAGAATTGTCACGTCTTACTCCTCGGACTAGCAAGCTGCCCCGGCGTTGCGGCGCCGGTGCCTTGGTTTACACAAACTTATTTCATAATACGCGCCCGACAAGAAAACACCTACAAAACAGCCATAAGCGCAATCCTGCACGACGCATGTGTCTAGACATCGAGACATGACGATGCCCCGCATGAAGCGGGGCATCGCATTCATCAATCATCGCTGTCATCGATTATGGCAGGGGCTCATGGAGTGGGTGTTGTTGCACACCCGCAAGCCCTGTGCCTGTTCATTGAAATCAGCGATTCACTTCTTCTTGGCGACGTTCTCCGGGGTGTCGATCTCAAACACACCGTAGCTCCAACCGTGACGGTGGTAGACGACGGACGGACGGTTCGTATCCTTGTTCACGAACAGGAAGAAATCATGGCCGATGAGTTCCATCTCATACAGCGCCTCGTCGATGGACATGGGCTCTGCCAGATGCAGCTTGCGGCGGATGACGATCGGGGTGTCGCCCACCTTGACTTCGACGGACTCGCCGGGGCCAAGGTCGCCTGCGACAGCGTCATCAGCGCTGTTGTTCGGCTCTGCTTGCGGCTCTTCGACAGCGGGTGCCACTTCTGCCGGCCCCTCATCGACAATCTCGGTGTAGCCGCGGCGGTGGTCCTTGCGGCGATCGCGCATACGGCGCAGACGGAGGGTGAGCTTGTCCAGGGCGATGTCGAGTGCACTGAACTCATCGCTGCTCGAAGCTTCGGCGCGCACAACGGTGCGACCGGCGATTACGGTGATTTCCACGCGCTTGGCGGTATCGGCCTGACGCGGGTTGCCCTCATGGGACAGCACGATCTGCGCACGCTCCGCATCCGGGGCGATGGCAGTGACACGGTTCATCTTGGTCTCAACAACGTCACGGAACTTCTGCTTCACCTGCGTGTGGCGACCGGTAACGACGATTTCCATGATGGACCTCCTTTGTGTAGGGTAGCGACCCGAAGGTCGCTTCGGACATTTAGCGATCGGCCTCTTTGCCAACCTGTAACCCCCATAATAACCCAAATTTCATGAATGTCACTTTACGTTCAATCTCGGGCGTGGCTTGTTGGCAAGGACTCTCGCTCTCCCCTGCCACAGAACGCATACGGCGCATGCCGGAGGAACCGCGGACCGGCACACGACGCACGGACGGTCTGCACCTTCCCGTAGGGTGAACGCAGAGACCCCGCGATGGCCGCGGCGAAAGCTGAGGAACTTCCGGGCTCCGCAGAGCACGATGGCGGATAACGTCCGCCCAGGGTGACCTGAGAGATAGCGCAGCAG
>CAYVHC010000026.1:0-14546 GCA_964451025.1 uncultured Bifidobacteriaceae bacterium | reverse complement strand
AACGTTGGCGGAGGTGTTCTCGGCGTATGCTGCGGTGATGGCGGTGCCGTCGGCGGCGTTCGCGTGGGTGATGGTCATGTGCGTCATTGCCGTTCTCTCCTTTGAGGTCGGTTGGTCGGGGCGGTTGCGGTTGGCTGCGGTTGGCTGCGGTTGGCTGCGGTTGGCTGCGGGGCTGTGTTTGACTGCAGCTGGTTGGGCATCGGGTGCTGCGGGCAGCTTGGTTGCCGGTGGTCGCAGCGTCTCGATGATGGTGGCGGGGTGGCTTGCAGCATGGCGCTGTTGCCGGATGCCGATTGTTTCTTCGTTGAGGTTTTTCAACCCCATCGTATGTGCGTGGGTTTGACACGATGGCGTGTCGCGATTTTGAATTCACGCAAATCGTATGCATAATTATGCATATATTCACATATTCTTTATGCGATGCGGTGGCCGACGGGCGGCACGCACGGTGCCGCAGCCAGATGGAATGGAAGGAGCGGCTGTGGGAAAGCTCACGGTAGCAGTGGCTGGCGCTACAGGGTACGCAGGTGGAGAGGCTTTGCGTATCCTTGCGCAGCACCCTAATTTTGAAGTGACATGCGTGGCGGGGCATTCCTCCGTGGGGCAGAGCTTTGCCCCGTTCGCGCCGCATATCCCGCAGCTTGCTGGCCTCACGGTGCAGGATTCCACGCCGGAGAATCTCAACGGGCATGATGTCATCATCCTCGCCCTTCCGCATGGGGCATCAGGTGCGCTCGCTGCTCAGCTCGACCCTGACAGCATCGTCATCGACCTCGGGGCTGATCACCGCCTTGAGGAAAAGCGCGCGTGGGATGCCTTCTACGGTGGTGATTTCTACGAGCACTGGACGTATGGCATGCCCGAGCTCATCATCGGCAAGAACCCCGATGGCTCCTACAAGCGTCAGCGCGAGTGCATTCTCGGCGTCAAGCGCATTGCGGGCCCTGGTTGCAACGTGACGGCGACCACGCTCGCCATGCAGCCGGGTGTCGCTGAAGGGCTTGTGGACCCCAAGGGCATCGTCGCGGATCTGGTCGTCGGCTACTCCGGCGCCGGCAAGAGTCTCAAGAAGCCGTATCTTTTGGCATCCGAAGCATTGCAATCCGCTCTGCCGTATTCCGTGGCAGGCAAGCACCGCCACATTCCCGAGATCTTGCAGAACTTCGCACACGCCGCAGGATTTTCCGCAGCCGACGCGGATCGCTTCACGCTTGGTTTCACGCCGATCCTCGCACCCATGTCGCGTGGCATCCTGGCAACGGTCAGCGCACCGCTGACCGATAAGGCCAAGGACCTGTCGGACGCACAGATCCGCGACGTGTGGCTCCATGCCTATGAAGGCCAGCAGTTCATTTGCGTACTGCCCGAAGGCATGCTGCCTGCCACGGCGAATGTGCTCGGCTCGAATGCCGCGCACATCCAAGTGGCGGTCGACCGCAATTCCCAGAGGCTCTATGCGTTCAGTGCCATCGACAACCT
The DNA here is from genome assembly GCA_964451025.1 of uncultured Bifidobacteriaceae bacterium. GTDB lineage: Bacteria > Actinomycetota > Actinomycetes > Actinomycetales > Bifidobacteriaceae > Pseudoscardovia. Next base: position 13,067 of record CAYVHC010000026.1, on the reverse strand, counting down.
CAACCGTGGCACTGCTGGTCAAGCCATCGAATCACTCAACATCGCCCTTGGGCTCGACGAGTCCACCGGCCTTACCAAGATTGGAGTAGCACCGTGAGCGTCGTATTCCCCAAAGGTTTCAGCACTGCATCCATCGCAGCGGGCATCTCTGCCGTCAAGGGCAAGAAAGACCTCGCACTGGTCGTTAACAACGGACCGCTTGATGCTGCCGCTGGCGTCTTCACATCGAACCGTTTCTGTGCTGCTCCCGTGCAGTGGTCCCGCAAGGCCATCGCTGATGGGCATCTGCGCGGCGTTGTCATCAACTCCGGCTGTGCGAACGCATGCACCGGGCAGGCAGGTTACGATCAGGCGGCAAAGGAAGCCGAGACACTCGCATCTCTGGCTGGATTCCCGAAGTCTTCTGACGTCGCGGTGTGCTCCACAGGCATGATCGGCGACCTGCTGCCGCTCGACAATCTGCTCAACGGCATGAAGGTTGCATATCCTACGCTTGCCAGCACGCCTGAGGCAGGTCATGAATCCTCCGTTGCCATCCTCACGACCGACACTCATCCCAAGACCGTCGAGATTGAAGCCTCAGGGTATCGCATCGGCGGCATGGTCAAGGGCTCGGGCATGATTGCGCCACAGTTGGCGACGATGATCTGCGTCATCACCACCGATGCCGTCGTGACACCGGAACAGATGCATGCGGCATTGGAGCATGGCGCCGAATACAGCTTCAACCGTATTGACGTGGACGGTTGCATGTCCACGAACGACACCGTGCTGCTCCTCGCATCCGGCGCCTCCGGAGTCACCCCCGACCCCGAGGAGTTCGCACAGAACATCGCCAAGGCCACTGCAAGCCTCGCCCGTCAGATCGTGGGCGATGGCGAAGGATCGTCGCATGACATCCGAGTGAAGGTCACCGGCGCCACAAGCGAAGACGCGGCGCTCGCATGCGCACGCGCAGTGGCGGCAAGCAACCTGCTCAAGTGCGCCATCTGCGGCAATGACCCGAACTGGGGTCGCGTTGTCAGCTCCTTGGGCATCGTGCCAGAAGACGTGGCGCCTTATGACCCCAACGATGTGACCGTGGATGTCAATGGCGTGCGGGTGTGCGATGGCGGCAAGCCGGGGCAGCCCCGCGACCTTGTCCATATGGAGGAGCGCGAAGTGCACATTGACATCGACCTTAACACCGGTTCCACCGGCGAGGCCACGGTGTGGACGGACGACCTCACGCACGAGTACGTTCACATCAACGCGGATTACGAGTCCTGAGCCGGGCGCACAGCGGACGATTGCCGGATTGGCAGTCAGTCCGCTTGCGTCGGTACAGCCAAACAAACGAAAAGAAGTTACATGAGCGAATTGAAAGGCCCGGGATACCACATCGACGTCCACGCCGATCTGACGGCCGACCAGAAGGCAGAGGTCCTCATCGAGGCATTGCCATGGCTTGAGGAGTTCTCAGGACAAAGGGTCGTCATCAAGTACGGCGGCAATGCGATGGTCAACGAACGCCTCAAGCAGGCGTTCGCCGAAGACATGGTGTTCCTCCACCAAGTCGGTATGCATCCCATTGTCGTGCATGGAGGCGGCCCCCAGATTTCCAAGATGCTCGCGGCATTGGGCATCAAGTCGGAGTTCAAGGGTGGCCTGCGTGTGACCACGCCCGAGGCCATGGACGTCGTGCGCATGGTGCTCACTGGCAAAGTGTCGCGTGAACTCGTCGACCTGATCAATTCACATCGCCCCCTCGCCATCGGCATGAGCGGTGAAGACGGCGGATTGTTCACCGCTGTCAAGCGCAAGCCTGTCATCGACGGCAAGCCTACTGACATTGGCTTGGTGGGTGACGTGATCAGCGTGGATGCATCCGCGGTGGAAGATCTCATCGCAGCGGGGCGCATCCCTGTGGTGAGCTCCGTGGCGCCGGACGAGGAGGACGTCACGCAGGTGCTCAACGTGAACGCCGATTCTGCGGCAGCCGCATTGGCAACAGCCGTGGGCGCTCGCAAGCTCGTCATCCTCACGGATGTCGAGGGCCTGTACGCGGACTGGCCCGACAAGGATTCCCTCGTCGGCCGCATCGGTTCTTCCACGCTGCAAGACATGATGGGCGAATTGGAAAGCGGCATGCGTCCCAAGATGGAGGCATGTATCCGCGCAGTCGACGGCGGAGTGGAGGAAGCCCACGTGATTGATGGACGACGCCCGCATTCACTGCTGAACGAAATTTTCACACGGGATGGCATCGGCACAATGGTCGTGCCTGGAGAAGGAATGGAGATGAGGAGCCAATATGGCACAATCTGATGACACCACGTTGGAGCAGCTCGGTCCTAAAGACGCCGCATTGCTTCAGCAATACAGCGATGTTCACATGAACGTATTCGGCACGCCGCTGCGCGTCATGGACCACGCGCATGGCACCCGCATCTGGGATGTCGACGGCAACGAATACCTCGATTTCCTCGGTGGCATCGCAGTGAACTCGCTAGGCTATGGCCATCCTGCATGGATTAAGGCGCTCACCGAGCAGGCCAACAAGGTTGCACACACGTCGAACTATTTCGCCACCGTGCCCCAGATCACCTTGGCCTCCAAGCTGATTGAGAAGGCGGGGGCGCCTGAAGGCTCCCTCGTGTATTTCGGCAATTCCGGTGCCGAAGCGAACGAAGCCGCGATGAAACTCGCCAAGCTGCATGGCAATACGCTCCCCAACAACACGGGCAAGCCGGCGCGCATCATCGCCCTGACCCATGCGTTCCATGGCCGCACCCTCGGCGCATTGTCCATCACGTGGAAACCGGTGATTCGCGAGCAGTTCGAGCCGCTCGTGCCTGGTGCACAGTTCGTCGAGGCTGGCAATGTGCAGGCGTTGCAGGATGCCTTTGATGCCAGTGATGAGCAGGGGCCCGTCGCCGCAGTCATCATGGAACTCATCCAAGGCGAAGCGGGCGTGCTCCCGGTGGGTGCCGAGTTTGTGAAGGCAGCACGCCAGCTGTGCACCGAACACGGCGCGTTGCTCATCATCGACGAAGTGCAGACCGGCATCGGACGCACCGGCAAATGGTTCGCTTTCCAGCGCGAAGACCTCTCCGGCGGCATCATCCCGGACGCCGTGACATTCGCCAAGGGCGTCGCTGGTGGCTTCCCCATGGGCGGGCTCATCGCGTTCGGCAAGCGCAATTCATCCCTGTTCACCCCCGGTTCCCATGGATCGACTTTCGCAGGCAACCCCTTGGGCTGTGCATGCGGCGTGGCGACCATCGACACGATCGAGTCTGAGGGATTGCTCGCCAATGCAGAGGAACGTGGCAAGCAGCTGCGTGACGGTCTCGCCTCATGCGGCAACCCGTTGTTCACGCAGTCTCGCGGCAGGGGATTGCTCAATGCTGTCGTGCTGGCGCATCCGTGCGCGCACGCGGCTGCGAACTGGGCGTTGGAACACGGTCTTATCGTCAACCCGGTGGCGCCTCACGCTCTTCGCATGGCACCGCCGCTCATCGTGTCGGAAAGCGATGTGGACGAGGCCGTGAGCATCCTGTCCAAGGTGCCCTCCAATCTGCCGGATGACTGAGCCACAGCGCAGGGCTCCCGTCATACAACTATTAATCTTGGTACGTAAGGTCCGTGTCCCTCTGCTGGGCTGCAGCCGTATTGCCGGCGCCACCCCGCGGAGACGCGGAATCATCGGAAGAAGGAAGATCCATGACACATCAGCTGCGTCATATGCTTCGCGATGACGACATCACCCATGAAGAGCAGAAGCAAATCCTCAAACTGGGCATGAAGTTCCGCGAAAACCGTTTCTATTCCCAGCCGTTTGCCGGCCCGCAGGCTGTGGCTGTGCTTTTCGACAAAAACAGCACTCGCACCCGCTCCAGCTTCTCCATCGGCGTTGCCGAGCTGGGTGGCTACCCGCTGGTCATCGACAAGTCCAGCTCCCAGCTGGGCCGTGGCGAGCCGGTTGCTGACACCGCACGAGTGCTTACACGCATGGCATACACCATTGTGTGGCGCACTTACGGGCAGGACCGTGTGGAAGAAATGGCGAAGTATGCCACGGTGCCGGTCATCAATGCGTTGACCGACGATTTCCACCCCTGCCAGGTGCTCGCCGACTTCCTCACCATCGCGCAATTCCGTGGCGGTGTGGATGAGCTGCACAACAAGACCATCGCCTACGTCGGAGATGCAGCCAACAACATGTCCAACTCCTACCTCCTTGCAGGTGCTGTGGCTGGCATGGATGTGCGCGTGGCGGGGCCGCAAGGCTTCCTGCCCCGCAAGGACATCGTCGCCGATGCCAAGCGCATCGCCGAGCAGAACGGCGGTAGCATCCTCGTCACCACTGATCCGCGTGAAGCGGTCGATGGAGCTGACTGCGTGTTCACCGACACATGGGTGTCGATGGGTGAGGAAGCCGAATACGCGATTCGTTCCAAGCCGTTCTGGGATTATCAGGTCAATGACGAGCTCATGAGCTATGCCAAGCCGGATGCATTGTTCCAGCACTGCCTGCCTGCATATCGCGGCAAGGAAGTGACGCCATCCGTCATCGATGGACCCCAGTCCGTCGTGTGGGACGAGGCGGAGAACCGACTGCATGCGCAGAAAGCCCTCATGACGTGGCTCATTGCTTGGCAACGTGAGGATTCGTCGCTGCTGGGGGAGTGCGCATGAGCGAAAGGTCTGCACTCAACATGAAACGTCCCATGACGAAGGCGGCGCGCCTGAGTGTCATCGAGGATGTTTTGCTCAAGCACATCGTCACGTCCCAGCAGCAGTTGCTGATCATGCTCGCCGAGCAGGGACTCGATGTAACACAGAGCACGTTGAGCCGCGACCTTGATGAGCTCCATGCCGTCAAGACACGGAAGGCCGATGGCAGCGTGGCATATGAGCTTCCGCTGCCACCGCACACGCATACTTCCGCTGCTACCGATGCATCCAGCAGCGATACCCTGTTTGCACCTGCAAAAGAAGATCCGCTGCTGTCGAAAACACTCACCGGCATGGTGCTCTCCGTCGCAGCGGCGGGAAACATCGTCGTCCTGCACACTCCCTCCGGGGCTGCGCAATACTTGGGCAGCGTGTTGGACAGGGCGAACTTGGATTCTGTGCTCGGTACAATCGCTGGGGACGATACCGTCATGATCGTGACCAGCGACGCCGATGGCGCCCAGCGCACGGCGCAACGCTTGCTCAGCCTCGCGGTTGACCAACGCAGCGCTGGCGCATCAGACGCTCCGACCGACCATTGAGGCAAATAAGGCATACCATTAACCTCAGCGCATAGCACGCATAACACAATAAACAACACATTCCTTCGGGAATGAGAACCGAAAGGCACAACATGGCAGACAAGAACCGCATTGTCCTGGCGTATTCGGGAGGTCTCGACACCTCCGTCGCCATCCCCTACCTCAAGGAGCGCACCGGCAAGGATGTCGTGGCGGTTTCCCTTGATGTCGGCCAGGGCGGCGAAAGCCTTGAAACGGTGAAGGAACGCGCCCTCGCGTGCGGTGCCGTCGAAGCATACGTCGTGGATGCTCGCAACGAGTTCGCCGATGAGTACTGCATGCTCGCGCTCAAGGCGAACGCCATGTATGAAGGCGTGTACCCGCTCGTCTCCGCCATCTCCCGTCCGCTCATCACCAAGCATCTGGTGCGCGCCGCCCATCAGTTCGGCGCTGACACCATCGCGCACGGCTGCACCGGCAAGGGCAACGACCAGGTGCGTTTCGAAGTGTCGATCCAGTCCATCGACCCGACGCTCAAGGCCATCAGCCCGATTCGTGATCTGCAGCTGACTCGTGACATCGAGATCAAGTACGCGCAGGATCACAAGCTTCCGATCGAGCAGACCGAGAAGTCGCCGTACTCCATCGACCAGAACGTGTGGGGCCGTGCCATTGAGACCGGTTACCTCGAGGATCCGTGGAATGCTCCGACCAAGGACGTCTATTCCTACACGGACGATCCCTCCTTCCCGCCGGTCGAAGATGAAGTCACCATCGAATTCAAGCAGGGCGTTCCTGTCAAGATCGACGGCAAGGACGTCACGCCGCTCCAGGCCATCGAAGAGATGAACCGTCGTGCCGGCGCGCAGGGCATCGGCCGCATCGACCTCATCGAAGACCGTCTCGTGGGCATCAAGTCCCGTGAGCTTTATGAAGCTCCGGGTGCCGTGGCGCTCATCACCGCCCATCAGGAGCTCGAGAACTGCTGCCTGGAGCGCGAGCAGCATCGCATCAAGCGCGACATCGACAAGCGCTGGGGCGAGCTCGTGTACGATGCGCAGTGGTATTCGCCCGCCGTGCATTCGCTCAATGCCTTCATCGAAGACACGCAGCGTTACGTTTCCGGCGAGATTCGCATGACGCTGCACGGCGGCCGCGCCGTCGTGACGGGTCGTCGTTCCGACGCCTCCCTGTACGACTACAAGCTCGCCACCTATGATTCCGGCGACACCTTCGACCAGCATGCATCCGTGGGCTTCATCGAGATCTACGGTCTGCCGAGCAAGGTCGCCGCGGCACGCGACGTGAAGTTCGGCAACGCCATCGAAGTTCCCGAAAACACCGTCGAGTAAACATCATGCCGATGCGTTGCCCTGCGGCGTGGATTTCACACGCCGCAGGGCAACATAGCAAATGCCGAGCACAACCGATCTGGAGGAAGAATGACACTGACCAATGCCAGCGGGGCCACTGATGCATCCCGTTCCGAAGGCAATGAGCCCCATGAGGGAATCGCGCTGTGGGGAGGGCGTTTCAGCTCCGGTCCATCCCCGGCCCTTGCACGATTGAGCAAATCAACCCAGTTCGATTGGATTCTTGCGGATGATGACATCGCCGGGTCACGCGCCCATGCGCGTGCTCTGGGCAGGGCAGGATTGCTCTCCGACGATGAGTTGAAGCATATGGAAGAAGCGTTGGACGAATTGCAGCGTCGCGTGGATTCCGGTGAATTCGCTCCCATTGAAGAAGACGAGGACGAAGCCACGGCATTGGAACGCGGTCTCCTTGAAATCGCCGGCGACGAACTCGGCGGCAAGCTGCGCGCAGGACGTTCCCGCAACGACCAGATCGCCTGCTTGATTCGCATGTGGCTGCGCCGTCACTCCCGCACGATCGCTTCATTGCTCATCGGCCTCATCCAGGCGCTCATCAATCAGGCGAAGGCAGCCGGCCACACCGCCATGCCTGGCCGCACGCACATGCAGCATGCTCAGCCCGTGCTGCTCGCACATCAGCTCATGGCCCATGCCTGGCCGCTGCTGCGCGACATCCAGCGTCTGTCCGACTGGGACAAGCGTGCCGACGCCAGCCCCTACGGTTCTGGAGCGCTTGCAGGCAACACCCTTGGTCTTGATCCTGAGGCGGTCGCCAAGGAACTTGGTTTCTCCCGTGTCACCGACAACTCCATCGACGGCACGTCGTCGCGTGACGTCGTGGCGGAATTCGCCTTCATCGCCGCCATGATCGGCGTGGATCTGTCGCGCTTGTCGGAAGAAATCATCATCTGGAACACCCAGGAGTTCGCTTTCGTCAAGCTCGATGATGCCTATTCCACCGGGTCCTCCATTATGCCTCAGAAGAAGAACCCGGACATTGCCGAGCTTACGCGCGGCAAGGCCGGTCGTTTGATCGGTGACCTTACCGGTCTGCTCGCCACGCTTAAGGGGCTTCCCACCGCGTACGCGCGCGACCTGCAGGAAGACAAGGAAGCCGTGTTCGACCAGGTCGGTCAGCTTGAAGTCATCCTTCCGGCTTTCACCGGCATGGTCGCCACGATGCGTTTCGACAAGGATCGCTTGGAAGAAGAGGCGCCGACCGGTTTCGCGCTCGCCACCGATATCGCCGAATGGCTCGTCAAGAACGGTGTGCCGTTCCGCCATGCGCATGAACTCTCCGGCGCCTGCGTCAAAATCGCTGAAGGCAGGGGAGTGGAGTTGTGGGATCTTGCCGATGATGATTTCGCCAAGGTCTTCGCCGACTTCCTGCCCGCGGACAAGGCGCCCCAGGTGCGCGAGGTCCTCAGCACCCAAGGTTCTGTCGATTCCCGCCGGGGCAAAGGCGGCACGGCATTCGACCGTGTCAGTGAGCAGATTGCCGAGGCCAGCAAGCAGCTGGAGCCTGCGAAGGAGTTCGCCGCATCGGTTTCTGACGGTACGGCATACAAGGCCGAGGGTTCACTGAACTGACAAACTGCCCGGATGAAGCGGCTCCATCCGCATGACGCCCGGTTGACGGCGACCTTTCCACGAATCACGCGTTTGCAGTGATTCGCCGAGGCGTTCGTCCACCGGGCGTCATGCTATGGGTGCCCAGCCAGGGTATTAGTCAGGGACAACCAGTGTGGAAATACCGGAGTGGGCATGCCATGGGTGGGCGTGTTATGGGCGGACATGCTTCGCGTAACACACTGCACACATGCGTAACCCAATGCGGGGTAGATTGGTCAGCATGAATACAGGCACACGACGAAACGACGAACGTACCCTTGCCGGATCCCACAGGCGCATGCGACGTGCCGACAGGGAAGTGACGGATCCACAAGAGATTCGAAGCATTATCGATGCAGCCCATGTTGTCAACGTCGCTTATAGCGATGCCGAGGGATTGACAGTGGTGCCTGTCGATTTCGGCTATGAATGGTCGGAGCCTGCGCACTTCGCTGATGATAACGCTGCATTAATCGCCCAGCCTCGATTGGTGATGTATCTGCATTCGTCGCTGATCGGGCGCAAGGCGGATGCTTTGCGCGCTGCTGGCGAACGCGGTCTGGATGTGAGCTTCGACCTCATTGCGGATGGTTCGCAAACGATCCCAGGCAGGACGCTGTGCAATTGGGGCAGGGCGTACGCATCCGTGGTGGGCACGGGCACGGCGACGATTGTGAGTGATGTGCATGAGGCGGCCCGGGGACTTTCGCTGCTCATGGCGCATGAGGCTGGCATGGCCGATGGGACGGGCACACCTACGGCGACCTTCACCGACCAGCAGGTGCGTTCGGTCATGGTGTGGCGCATCGACGTAGATGTGTTCACAGCCAAGCGACGTCCTGTGCCTCCCGAACGGCACCATGTTTCTGTGGCGGACAGCGACTGAGCGAGACTCGCTATAGGGCGCGACACGCGCAGTGAAAAAATAATTGTGCATTTTTTCTGCATGTCGCGCGTTACGCGTGGGTAAGTTATCCGCGCGGATTGGTATCGAACCATGTTCGATATCCAGCACGATTTGACAGATGCCTCTCGCGGAATATGAACATGTGTTTGTGTGAAGCCAATCGTGGACTATTATTTCTCATAGGTGTAGGGATGCGGGAGTGCTCCTGAAGCTACAAGGCTAAGATGCCCTGGATTCATGTGCTTCCAATTCTCTATGCGCAACCGAAGGTGAGATTTCCTGCCAAGACTGTGCAAAGATGAGATTGACAGACGTGGTTGTTTCGAGCGTTCGAGGCTGAGTGCTGTTCTGCTGGATCCTGATGGGATTCGACTGTGACAGCGCAATGGGCGGCGATCGCTTCATGACTTATGGATGGCAGAAAATGCAGGGATTCCCTTGGGTTGCGCTGCAGAAGCGTCTGCGATCGTGTCCGTATTGGCGAGGCGGGCAGGGTGCAGGCGACTCCAGAAGAGGTAACCACAGGAGGGAGAAGTGATGCGACACTCGTACGTGTTGTTTGGATGCTTTGTGGCGGCGATGGCTTCGTTGGCCCTTCTGTGCTCGTCACTATTCGTCGTTCCCGCTCAGGCACAACCGCTGAACGAGGGAACGGTGATATCGGCTGCTGGTGGTTCAGACTCGCAGTCTCCGCTTCAGTCAATCGTCTCTTCCTTTGAATCGATTCCCGTGCCCGGTCTGAGCAAAGTTCCTTCCCAATCCGCGTTCAACGATGTCATGGCAGACAATGGCTATACCGTGCAGTCGAACGCCGATACATCTGGAATAGATACATCTGGAATAAAGGGAGTTCGTTCCTCCGCAATGGCCATGCAGGCGAATAGCGGGAATACGGCGGTTTTCTTGCAATTTGATTCGAAGTCCGATTTGGCTGCGTCCCAGTCGATGGCTAATGCACTTCTTACTACATGGGCTTCCAAGGGTTCCGCGAACATCAAATCAGAGAAGCGTTCCGGTTCCGCTACAATCACCGAATACTCGGGAAGCGGAATCGTCGTGTATGTGGCTGTGGAAGATACCACGATGGTGATTGGTGCTGCCAACGGCAGTTCCGATCAGATTGATACGTTGTTGAGCAGCATGGGATTCGAACAGTCCGTTGCTGAACGTGCAGCTAGGGCAGCGCTCGCGGTAGTGCTTGTGGCATTGCTCGTGGTGGTCGTGCTGAAGATCGTACGTCGTGCCAGCGCAAGCGGTGCTCAGCGTGCGGATATCTATCAGGCGCGCGCTGTGAATACATTCGAAGACACGGGGGATTTCGTCGGCAATCGTCAGTTCGCCCCCGAAGTGAACGATTCCACTGCTGTGCAACGCCAAAGATACATGGCGACTCAGGGGTTGCGCCCCCTGTCGAATTCGCCGCTGATGACCGTAGGCGAAGAGTTCCTTCCCGACCCTGTGCTGCTTGAGCAAGGCACCGATCTTGCTCGAAAGCGTGCGGAAGGCAAGGACAGCTACACGTTGAGCAATGCCGCCACCGGTATCTCTGTGGATTCCGCGGAATTGGCTCAGGCACATACCAATGCCAGCGCCACCGCATTTGTTCCCTCTCGAGAATTCCAGCCGGCTTCCTATGCGACTGCCGCTCCTGTTGCTGCTGCACAACCTGCACCGATGCAGACAATGCCAGCGCCGATTGTTCAGCCGCAGGCTGCTACCGTTCAGGCTGTTCCTACGCAGGCTGCCCCTGCACAGGCTGCCCCAGTACAGGTCAATCCAGCGCAGACTGCTCCTGCGCATATGGTTGCGGCACAAGAAGATTCTGTTCACACCATTCAGGCTCAGGCTCAAGCTTCGGTGCAGTCCGCACAGACGTCGGCAGTTCCTGCGCAGTCTATTCCTGCACAGTCCATTCCCGCACAGGCCGCTCCTGCACAGTTGGCTCCGGTACAAGTCGTTGCTGATAACGCCGCTACGATTGACGCCTCGGCTCATACAATGCCTGCTGCAGCTGGTCCTGCCCCAACAGCGCATGCTGAAACCGCAGCGGCACAGGCCGTTCCCGCGCATCCCGCACCGATTGAGGTTCCTGCCCCAATCTCTGTTTCTGCCCCAGTCTCTTCACAGGGTGCCCCTGTTGCTGCAGCTCCGATTGCTTCTTCTGCCCCCAGCTTGGCTTCCGCACCGGTTTTTGCACAGGCCCCCGTGGTTTCCGCACAGCATCAGGCCACGATGCCCGTGCAAGCATTTGGTGGATCTCAGACATTCTCTGCGCCGCAAGCGCAGGCACCTGTGTTGTCCGCGCCCATTCTGACAATGCAGGCGGCTCCGGCTCCGGTTGCGGTTCCCGCAGTTCCGTCGCGCCCTGTCGCGCGGGCGCATCCCGCTGCGCCCGCGGTTGCGCAACCCAGCGCTTCCGCGGCACAGGCATCTGCATCTGCTGTTGCGGCGCCTCCTGTCCCTTCGTCTCCAGTTGCGGTGCCTCCGGCTCCAGTATCCCCGGCAACATTCTCTCAGGCAGCTACTCCATCTGTTGCACACACGTCCGATTCACCATCTGCGCCAGTGCTGTCTGCCTCGCAACGGCCTGCTGCTGAGCCTGTGCCTGCTGTTGCGGCGTCGTCACCTGTGTCTGCTGCTCAACCCGTGACTGCTGTGGCGCCTTCACCTGCGTCTGCTGCTCAGCCTGTGCATGTCGCTGCGCCTTCTTCTGAGTCTGCAGCTGTTCAAGCCACTCCGTTAATGAGCGAGACGGTACCGATGCAGGGACGGGAGGAACAGCATCTCGCGCAACGTGGCGAGGAGTTTGGAAAGCTTCCTGTCAATGCGTCTGGTGTCAATGCGTCTGGTGTCAATGCGTCTGGTGTCAATGCGTCTGCTGTCGACAACTCGGTTCCGATACCTGCATTCTCCACACCCTCCATGCCTGTCCAGACACCAATTTTGCAGACGGCGGAAGTCATGTCACCGATGCCCGTAGCATCAGCAGCAGTGTCGTCAACATCGGTGGCATCGGTTCCTGATGCCTCTGCGTTTGCTGCACCTAATCCTCAGGAATCGTCGGTACAACCAATCGCCGAGAAGGAACCTGCCCCGGTTGTCTCTGATCCGTTGTTCGGCACGGCGCCTGGCCAAGTGTTCATCCCGCCGGCATTGCGCGGCAAGGTTGATGCCACGCATTCGGCATTTGTAACGCCACTGCCAAAGCCTGTGACTCCATTCGCCGCCAACGCCGTCAAGAATGATCAATCCGAGAGCGCAGAGGCTCCTTCGTCTAACGACACACACGTCGAAGACGGCGAATTCGGCACATCTCGAAAGGATCGCAAGACACTTGTGGAAATCGCCAAGAAGAAGTCCACCAAGAAGAGCATCTACAAGCTCAAGGGCGTGTACTTCCCTGGTATGGCGTGACCTGAGGGCGTATCTCTAGAGCCCATTGCACGATTGGCTTCGTGCAATGGGCTCTTTGCTATTGGCGGACCTGTGGTGGGCGGCTTGTGATGGGCTGCCCATACAGGACTGTCTGTTGTGTGGTGGCTGCTGGCGAATTGTGGGGGCTTGTGCCGGTTTGGGACGCTGTGCGTGAGTGACTGCTGGCACATTGTGGTGTGATCTCCCGTTGGTGGGCGGTATGTGTGAGTGTTGGCTGGCGCATTGTGGGGCTGGTGCTGGCTTGGGGCGGCTATGTGCGAGTGGCGGCTGTCACATAACGGTGCGACTGTGTGCCTGTCGTTACATGACTCATGGCGCCATCCCAGTCAGCGATGGGGCAACAGCCCAGATTGCATGCCGCGCCGCTGTCGGCATGAGCTGGCACAATAATGAAGATTGAGTATGTCTGTGCAACGGCATCGCGGTACGTGCCGGCACAGCATTGCATGACAACAACAGAGGGAGCATCATGGCCCAGGTAAGGAATTACAGGGACGC
>CAYVHC010000025.1:0-15244 GCA_964451025.1 uncultured Bifidobacteriaceae bacterium | reverse complement strand
CACGGATCCTGTCGGTGCCGTGAAGAAACCGCAGCCGAATGCGATGCCGAAAACGGCGCGAGATGTTTTCTCGGGGGATTTTGAAGCATGGCTTCATGCTGTTTTCGATGAGAAAGCATGGACGGCTGCTGTGGATGAGGCAAAGAGTGCAGGGCTGATCAAGAGACGCATTGGTTATCCGAAAGGCAAAGATTCCAACTACGCCAATCCGACACAGAGGTACTACGATCAGGTCCTCCAATACCTGTTCTATGTGACGAAGCGGCGCAACATGCTCATCCCGCTGGCACGTCAGTTCGATGCGCGCAAACGCGAAGCACGATTGGCGGAGTTCTCGGACTTCACCATTGCGGCATTCCAGCTGTTGACACGCTTCCCATCCATTGGCGCTGACTATCGCCGGCGCTTCACCCATGTGTTCTTGGACGAATACCAAGACACCTCCACCACGCAGGCGACGCTGCTGGCACAGATTTTCCACCCTCAAGATGTGGGTTCCACGGACTTAATGAATGGCGCGTCTCCGCACAAGTCCGCGGTGACTGCGGTGGGCGATCCGTATCAGGCCATCTACGCATGGCGTGGAGCGAGCCCGGGTGCGTTCCGTCTGTTCCGTGAGAAGTTCGGCATCACGTCAGATCCATATTCCCTCTCCGTCACGCGCCGTAATCCCAAGCTCGTTCTCGATGCCGCAAACCGGCTCACCGATGCCTTCCGCAAACAGTGGACGCCTGATTCGAATGTGCCCCACAACAAGCGAGAGGTGGAGGTACTTCCGCTCAGGCCTTTGGAAACGGAGGAAAGCGGTGGCGCGGCGATGGAAGCCTCCGCTGCAACAGATGTGAACGGAGCTGATCGCGCTGCGGATGCCGACGCTGACCCCGCGACGCATTCCCCGGCAGGGGCGTCTTCCAGTGAGAAGGCGCCGTTCCTTGGCCTCGCCGCATTTGAAACGGGTGCTGAAGAGATTGCCGCAGTCGTGGAATTCGCAGCGCATGCGCAGATGTACAAGAAGGTGCCTAATCCTGCGAAGCCGGGGGAGTTTGAGAAGCGGACGCCAGTTGCCATTCTGTTCCGTTCCACACGTCCCATGCAGGATGTGGCGGATGCCATCAGCCAGGCTGGCATGACGTACGAGATCATCGGCGCCAGCGGCTTGTTGCAACGAGCGGATGTCGCAGACCTCAAGGCGTTGCTGGAAGTCGTGGCAGACCACTCCAATACACCGGCGCTGCAGGAGCTTCTTGCATCGCCACGCTTCTCCATTCCCCACAGCGCGTTGAAGAAGCTCGCCACCATGGCGACGCAGAAGAACATCGACTTCCAGTACCGTACGTTGGAAGAGGCGGGTTATGTCACCTCCGACGAGAACACGACCGAATCCGACCGGAAGGATGCTGTGAACCGCCTGCGTGACGACGTGATGCTCCCCACTGGGGGTTTTCTCGCCGACCTGCTCATGGACGACGATTTCGATGAGCAACTGAGCTTGCTCGAAGTTCCCGATGACGTCGCCTTCAGGCTCCATGAGGCAAGCCTGATTCTGCGACGTGCGGAGAAAGCGTCGGAGCGTTCCCTGCGTGATGCGATGCGTACGGCAAGTGCCGCATTGACGCTGCCGATGGATTCTTCGCTCGCTCGTATCGTGGCCGATGGCGAGGGGATGCCGAACTCCACGTATGGCGCGGCGTTCGATGCCGTGATGCAACAGGTGGATTCCTACGAGCAGGAACTGCCTGACTCCATGCACCCCACGGTGCAAGGGTTCTTCGCATGGATGGCGGCGCAGGAACGCGAACCCGCTCCGCCGGCGGCGAACCTCGACCAGACCGCCGACGTGCAGCTCATGACCGTGCATCAGGCGAAGGGCTTGGAATGGCCGGCTGTCGCGGTCATGGACATGCGGAAAGACACGTTCCCCTCATCAACGGGAGACAATCTTCAGATTGTCAAGCCTGGCAGCGCTTCATGGACCGAGAAAGACGGTCCGTCATACACCGCGACAAAGAGAAGCTGGCTGGAGAACCCAACCGCAATACCTGCTCCCGTGCGCGCGGATGCGGACCTTCTGCCCCGTTTCCCGCATGATGGCAGTTCCATCAGCGAGTGGAATGATGCCGCAGGGGAGTCTGACACGGATAATGGGCGTTCGACGTTCCCGACGATGGCCGTTCGTATTGAACGCGAGACATTGGACGCGCTGCGACTCAAAAACGGCTTCGGGCCGTGCGGAGCACAGGACTATCTCAGTCAGGCAGAGGAATATGGCCGGCGCGGGCATGATGAGGAACGTCGCTTGGCGTATGTGGCGCTCACCCGCGCTAAGAACGAGGCATTGCTCGTATGCTCGCGCAATGCGATGAGCGCGCCTGGCGCATGGCGTTGGTCGGGCTTGCCGAACTCGCTTGACACCAATGCCGGGGCATCCAACTTTTGGAGTGAGCTCTACCATGCCTATGTGCCGCAGGGCCGCGAGGAGCATCCAGAAATTGACTATGCGGTCGCTCACATGGTGCAGGAAGGCGACGACGCGGACAACGATGCGCAACAAGACAAGCAACTGATGCAGATCCTTGCGACGCTGTTCGCCAATAGCTCCTCGCATTCCGCAAAAGGTTCGGGGAATGCGAAGGACCCTGCAAGTGGTGATCCCCGTGCCTTCACCTTCGCTCACAGTGAGGAGAAAGCCGAGCCATTGGTGCGTGACGAGCCTCATGAACCGCTGACCACGCTTGATGGCGTTCCGGTCGTCCAGCTTGCCGATGCGGTGAAGAGCCGCCTCGACGATCCGTCAACAATCATCCCCGATGACTACAAGGTGCCCACGGGTGTCTTCATTGGCGAAGGGGCAGAGCGGTTGTCCCGTCTTGTCGTCAATGCGGCATTTACATCCGCGGCGCAGCAGATGGCCGACAACGAGAACGAGCATCTGCCGCAGTGGCCATCCGATTTGCAACGCCGCACGCGTGCCGCGCTCGCAATGACCGCTGAGGTCATAGATCCGGCATCAGGTGGCGATCTGGCGCAGGATGCCACCGATGCCCGTGGTGTGATTCCCACTTCGGATATGCGCAGGCAGGCGGATGAGCATGCGAAGCAGATCATTGACGCAAGCGCGAAGTCCGCGAATGCAAACTCACAGAGCGTTGCGCTGCTCAGCCGTGCACGCCTGCTGGTCGCAGCCGATGCGCAACGCCACGAGCAAGCGCAGGATGTGATTGCCAGGGCGAACGCCGCGCGCAAAGGCATGAATGTCGGCACTACGAATCTGCGGTTCATCGCCTCGATCGCAGGGGACTCCGCCAAGACCATGCAGGTCGCGCGAAGCATACTGCGGCCAGTGCCGATGCCTCCGGATTCCGCGGCATCGGCAGGTACGCGCTTCCACGAATGGGCGCAGCAGTTCATTGACGTGGCCACGGTTGCACAGGATGATGTGCTCTCTGGCGCGGATTCGACGGACCGCGACGGTTGGGAAGGCGTGGACTCCACGGATTCCATGGCGACCACCGTCAGCGGAAAGCGCCAGGCGATGCTTGATGACGTTGACGCCGATGATTCTCTGACCGGCGTGGAGAAGGAATGGCGCCATCGGCTCGCCACGTCGCCATGGGCGTCGCGCACACCGTATGCTACTGAGGCGCCGTTGACGCTCGCCACCCCGGATGGTCCGGTGAACGGCACGCTCGATGCCGTGTTCTACGGCGGTTTGGATGCTCCGGATGCCGAGGGCAGGTTCACGATCGTCGATTGGAAGACCGGACGCATGCCGCGCACCACAGCCGATCGCAACGTGTATCTCATTCAGCTCGACGTGTACCGTCTGCTGCTCGCCAGCCAATTGGGCGTGCCGCTCGACGCCATTGACGCCACGCTCTACTTCTTGTCTCAGGCTGATCCCGCGAAGCGAGCAATCCACGCCGACCTGAAAAGCGCACAGGACATCGAGAAGGAGATTGCCCAAGGTCGATACCTTCGCATGGACACCGACGCTTGACAGCGTGAACCCCTGACAGCTTGGACCCCCTGACAGCTCGCGCCACCTGACAGCTCGCGCCACCTGACAGTTAGGGCCGCTTGGACAAGCCGGGCCGCCTGGATAAGCCAGTTCGCTTGGATATGCCGGTTCGCTTGGCAAGCTGCGTCGTCTGGCAAGCTGTGTCGTCTGGTAAGCCATGCCGCCTGCCAACCAAGGAGTTGCGCTATTGGCGGAACCCAAGTTGACAGCCTCGGGTAGCGTGGAGTGCGTGAGGGGCGATCACCAGGCGTTTGCGCTTCAGATTCCCGTCACTTGCTGACGCACGTCCATCGAGGTGTCGTCGACTGGCATCAGTGAAGCGGCGGGAATCCGCCATGGTGCGGCTCCTCGCTGTGATGAACGGAGGAGATATCTAATGACACTGGCGCACAGCAACGCGCGGCAGCGGGAGCATATCCACCATGCGTCATGCGCTCAGACGGCGCACGGCGACGATGGTGCACGCGACCATGTGGCGTTCAGGCCAGTCACACCTGATGATGCGGATGAGCTGGCCGCCCTCGACATGCACACGTGGTTTCCCCAAGACCTGTATTCATACGCGCAGACAAGGCATTACGCGGCGCGCCTTGACGTGCTGCACTACCTGCGTTCCAGCACGTATGGAGAGGTGGCGACGCTGCGGGGCACAATCCTTGGCGTAGTGCTCGGGGCAGTCGAAGGGAAAAGGCCGATCGTGCCTGCGGCTGCGGGATGGTACCGCCAGGCGCATGCCAATGCGCCCATGGTGCCCGAAGGCATCACGGTGCGTCGCAATCTCGACAAGGAGATTCGCACCGACCTCGCATTGGAGCGTGACGTGCGCAAGAACGTTCCCGCCGAACTCCAACTGTTCATCGTCTCCGCCGCCGCACGTGGCAAAGGCGTGGGTGGCCAACTCTACAGCAGGTTCCTGGCGCATTTGCGCGAATGCGGAGAAAAACGCTACTTCCTTTACACTGACAGCGACTGCGACTACAGCTTTTATGATGCCCACGGGCTCACGCGAGTCGCGCAAGGAACCGGAGACGACTACACCGGATTCGGCAGGACACTCGACAAATTCATCTATGTCGGCAAGCTCTCGTAGCGGCACCGGCAGACTGCGCGCATCAGATGAGCCTCACAGGCGCCCGGCAGTCCCCGACAAGCCACCTGACAGCTCGGCAGCCCAAGTCAACAACCCTCAGCCAACCCTCCAGCCGGCATGCACACCATTCCCATGCCGCAGATCCGCATGAAAGGAACAATCATGGCTTCGCCATACGCGCGCATATTCTCTCTGCCGGGTGCTCCCGCCTTCGCGATTTCCGGCATGGTGGCGCGCCTGCCGATGTCCATGACGAGCCTGGGCATCGTGCTGGCACTCAACAACCTGTATGGCAATTGGACGGTGGCCGGAACCATGAGCGCCGCATGCGTGCTCGCCATGGGTGCCGCCACCCCGGTATACGCGCGTCTGTTCGACCGCCATGGTCAAAGCCGTGTGGGATGGCCGGCGCTCGCGGCGCAGGTCACCATGCTTGTGGCTTTCGCAGTGGCGGCCATGATACGCGTGCCACTGCCGGTTCTGTTCGTGCTCGCCATAGGGATCGGCGCCACACAATTCGCGTTCGGCGCCCTTGTGCGCACTCGCTGGTCATGGGCATTGCGTGACGTGGACGACCCGAATCTGCTCAACACCGCATATGCGTTCGAATCAGCCGTGGACGAAGTCGTGTTCATCCTCGGGCCGATCATCACCGCGGGACTGGCCACCATGATTCACCCGGTCGTGCCGTTCTTCGTGGCGGCGGCCGCAGTGGGCATAGGAGGCGCCACATACTTCTTGCAAAAGCGCACAGAACCGCCTGTTGCGATCCTCACACCGGTTCATATCGAGGCGCGGAGTGACGCGACGTCTGATGCGGCACACGCTGCTGCGGCTGATGGCATCGCGGCTGGTGGATCCGCCCCAGATGGTGCGGCGTCGCGGATGCGTGCGGTCGCAGACCCATCGAAACACACGGCGCTGCAATTCCCCGGCATACTCATGCTCATGATCACATGGGTTGTGTTCAACATGTGCTTCTCGATGTTCGATGTATCCATGACCAGCCTGACCAAGGCGCTGGGGCGTGCGAGCATCGTGGGCGTGCAGCTGGCCATGTTCGCGGTGGGCTCATGCATTGGTGCGCTTGTGTTTGGCAGCGTCCGGTTGCGTGGATCCCATTGGACACACATGCTGGTGTTCATGACCTATCTCACGCTCGGCTTCGTGGGCATCTATCTGGCGGGGAGCAACTTGCTGCTCATCGGCGCCATTGAGCTCATTGCCGGGTTGGGTGTCGCCCCGATCTATGCGACCGGCAACCTCATCGTCAAACAGACCGTGCCGGCGAACTTCCTGACGGAGGGACTGTCGTGGTTGAGCACGTCCGTGAACATCGGGCAGTCCATCGGCTCCACCATCGTGGGCATCGTGCTTGATGCGCACGGCCCTGCCGCTGGCCTTGCCCTGCCGATGATGGCGTGCGCGGTATCGATTCCGCTGATCGCGCTTTCCGCCGTGTCTGCCCGCCGCGGGTCGCGGCGAGCAGACACGAACGAGCGGGAATGGTGGGTGTGAATGGGCGTCGCGCTGATAGCCTGCTACATCCGTAGTGTCATCGCACATGAGTTCACTTGCCATACTGCGGCCTAACGGTGGAAGGATGGCGGTCAGCCTAGTGGTTCTGTAGCGCCCGTCGAGTAAAACAGGGGGAAGAGGCGGTTTCGGCAGTAGCCCCAACCGCAGTCATTGCCGGCGCTGCCGGCATCGCACAGGAACATCGATACAACGGAGGAATCATCATGACGATTCGAGTCTCAGTGGTGGGCGCCAAGGGGCGCATGGGAGCGACTGTCGTGGGCGCGGTCCAGTCGGCGCCGGACATGGAGCTCGCCCTCGCCCTCGACGCGGGCGACGACCTTACGCAGATCACCCCAGCCAACACCGACGTCGTCGTGGAATTCACGGTGCCCGCAGCAAGCCTCGCCAATGTGCTCACGCTCGTGGGGCAGGGCGTGAACGTCGTCGTCGGCACCACCGGCTGGACCGATGAGAAGCTCGCCCAGGTGGGCGAGGCGCTGGCGTCGCATCCCGACAATTCCGTGTTCATCGCCCCGAACTTCGCCATCTCCACGGTGCTTGCCGAGCATTTCGCCGCCCAAGCAGCCCGTTACTTCGAATCCGTCGAAATCGTGGAAATGCATCATCCCAACAAGGTGGACGCGCCTTCCGGCACTGCCATCCACACCGCCCATGTCATTGCCGCTGCCCGCAAGGAAGCATCCATGCCGCCAATCCCGGACAATACGCAGACCGACGGCGGCTCCCGCGGCCAGGTCGTTGATGGCATCCACGTGCATGCGGTGCGCCTGCGCGGCCTCAACGCCCACGAGGAGGTGCTGTTCGGCAATGCCGGCGAGCAGCTCGTATTGCGTGCCGACAGCTTCGACCGCAGCTCGTTCATGCCCGGCGTGCTGCTCGCTGTGCGCCATGCCGGCGAGAACCCCGGCAAGGTGACCGTGGGCCTTGACGCGTACTTGGAACTGTAGGCACGGTAAAAATGGACGATGCGCGGGACCCGTCTCACCCAAGGTCTACCGTGGGAGCCATGACTGAAGCAACTTCTCATCTGCTTGATCCCGCGCCTTTCGGGCGCATCATTCCGGCCATGGTCACCCCTATGAAGGCTGACGGCGCCATTGATTATGATGCCGCACAGAACCTGGCCAAGCAGCTGGTGAAGGACGGAGCCGACGGTCTGCTCGTCAACGGCACGACCGGCGAATCGCCCTGCACCCACATGGATGAGAAAATCGACCTTGTGCGCGCTGTCAAGGAAGCCGTGGACGTGCCCGTGATTTCGGGCGCTGGCTCCAACGACACCGCACATACCGTTCGCATGGTGGAAAACATCCAGGAGGCCGGTGCGGACGCGCTCCTTGTGGTCGCTCCGTATTACTCCCGTCCGTCTCAGCGAGGCATCCTCGAGCATTACAAGGCAGTGGATGCCGTGGCCGACAAGCCCTTCATCGTTTACGATGTGCCTGGTCGCACCGGTGTGAAGATCGCCACCGAAACCTACGACGAGCTTGCGAAGCTTAAGCATGTGACGGCTGTCAAGGACGCCACCGGCAATCTTGGCAACGCCCTTGAACGTCACAGCCGCACGGGACTGACCTGGTATTCCGGCGACGACGGCATCTTCCTGCCGTTCCTGTCAGTGGGCGCCGTGGGCGTCATCTCCGTCATCGCGCATGTGGCCAGCAAGCCCATGCGTGAGCTCGCCGACGCGTTCGACCGCGGTGACATCCGCGAAGCGCAGCGCATCGCCGCCCAGCTCGTGCCGCTCGTGCACGCGCTCAACGGCGACGGTTTCCAGGCCGTCATGGCGAAGGCAGCCCTCAAGGTGAAGGGCTACATCCCGTGCGCTGCAATGCGTCTGCCGAACGTGGAAGCGAACGCAGAACAATACAAGAAGGTCGAAGACGGCATGCGTGCCGCCGGTCTGCTCTGACCCAGATCTGACCGTTTGCATAGCACTGCCGCATAGCTCAGCGAAGCTGGCCGATCTGCGCGATGCCATGGTGCATCGCGCGCAGACCGGCCGCTTCTGTGATTGTGAGGTTCGCGCATAGGGCGCGGACGAAAAAGCCGCGATGCAGGCGCTTTCGGCGTTTGCAGCGGCGTAAGGAAAAAGAAAACAGCTATGGCAGAAACAACAGAAAAGCGAAATCCTGCGAAATCACGGCGTTCGTCCGGTCCTCGCAGGTCCCGTGGCGGCAGGGGAGGCCGCCGCTCCGCCGCACCGCGATCCCATGAGGTGGGCGGCAACCAGACTCCGGAACTGGGCCTCGTCGCCCCTCCGAAGTATCGCAAGGGTTCGATGCGCATCGTGCCGCTCGGCGGCTTGGGCGAAATCGGCCGCAACATGAATGTGGTCGAATACAACGGTCACATCCTCATCATTGACTGCGGCGTGCTCTTCCCTGAGGAGGAACAGCCGGGCGTCGATTTGATCCTGCCTGATTTCTCATACATCAAGGACCGTCTCGACAAGGTCGACGGCATGGTGCTCACGCACGGCCACGAGGACCATATCGGCGGCGTGCCCTACCTGCTCAAGCTGCGCCCGGACATCCCGCTGTACGGTTCCGAGCTCACGCTGTCGTTCGTCAAAGCGAAGTGCGACGAGCACAACATCAACCCGATCCTGCACGTCGTGGAAGGCCGCGACAAGGCCAAGGTCGGTCCGTTCAACCTTGAGTTCATCACGGTCACGCATTCCATCCCGGATGCCCTCGCCGTGTTCGTGCGCACGCCTGCCGGCAGCCTCATCGACACGGGTGACATCAAGCTCGACCAGCTGCCCCTCGACCACAAGATCACCGATCTGGTGGAATTCGGCCGCTTGGGCGAGAACCCGGGCGTCGACCTGTTCATGTGCGATTCGACGAACGCCGAGGTCCCCGGCTTCGTCAAGCCCGAGACATCCATCGGCCCGGCGCTCGACAAGGCGTTCTCCGAAGCCACCCGCAAGATCATCGTCGCGTCGTTCTCCAGCCACGTGCACCGTGTGCAGCAGGTGGTCGATACCGCTCACAAGTACGGCCGCAAGGTTGTGTTCGTGGGCCGTTCGATGGTGCGCAACATGGCCATCGCCGCCGACAAGGGTTATCTGCACATCCCCGAAGGCACCGTCGTGGACCTCAAGAAATCCGCTGACATCCAGGACGACAAGATCGTCTACATGTGCACCGGGTCCCAGGGCGAGCCCCTCGCAGCCCTTGGCCGCATCGCCGACGGCAACCATCCGGACATCCACATCGAGGAATTCGACACGGTGATTCTCGCCAGCTCGCTGATTCCGGGCAACGAAAACAGCGTGTACGGCGTCATCAACAAGCTCACGCGCCTGGGCGCCAAGGTCGTCAACCGCGACAACGCCGCGATTCACGTCTCCGGTCATGCCAATCAGGGCGAGCTGTTGTATCTGTACAACATCATCAAGCCTAAGTGCGCCATGCCGATCCACGGCGAGAATCGCCATTTGGTCGCCAACGGTCTCGTTGCCGTCAAGACCGGCGTGCCGCCGCAGAACGTCGTGCTTGCCGAGGACGGCGACGTGGTTGACCTGTATCATGGCCAGGCCGCGGTCGTCGGCTCCGTGCCGTGCGGCTACGTGTATGTGGATGGCGATTCCGTGGGCGAGCTCACCGAGGAAGACCTCGAGAAGCGTCGCATCCTGTCGGAGGAGGGCTTCGTCAGTGCCTTCGTCGTCGTCGATTCCGAGAACCACGACGTCGTGACCGAGCCGAAGATCTTCCTCAACGCTGTTGCCGAAGACGAATCCAGCATCGAATCCGTCAAGGACCAGATCGTGCGTGACCTCGAGGATGCGCTCATCCACGGCACCACGAACACGCAGAAGCTGCAGCAGGTCATGCGTCGCACGCTCGGCGCGTGGATTTCGCGCAAGTGGCATCGTCGCCCGATGATCGTGCCCGTCGTGGCCGACATCGCTGATGAGGAAGAGGACGCTCATCCCGTCACTGCGTGACGCACCCACTGTATGTGAATCAACGGTCGCATAAAGGCCCGGGCTCAGTGCCCGGGCCTTTTGCATATGCTGTGCTCATGCTGTGCATGGGGGATGCGCACAAGGTGTCTGAAATCGACATCAGGCGGGAACATGCCTGAAGCGCGGATCAGATTTTCTCGCGCTCCTCGGCAGCGTGGATTTCGGCGGCGACCAGGTCGTCGTCCACCACACGGTCCTGCGGATCGTCAAGGTAATGGTCGAATTCATACAGCACCGTGTCATCAGGGGCGGGCGTGAGCAGCGACACGACGATGATGAACAGCAGCGACACGAGGAACGCCGGCAGCAGCTCGTAGATGGCGAACACGCCACCGAGCGGCTTGATGAGATTGTGCCAGATGAGCACGGTTGCGGTGCCCGACACCATGCCGGCGATGGCGCCGTATTTATTGGTGCGGCGCCAATACAGGGACGTGAGCATCAGTGGACCGAACGATGCGCCCAAGCCTGCCCACGCGTAGGAGACGACTTGGAAAATCGAGGAATTCTGGTCGAACGCCACAAAGATGCCAAAGAGGAACATGACGAGCAGCGTGGTGCGCGCCACCATCATGACCTGACGGTCGGTGGCCTTGCGGTTGATGACACCGCGGTAGATGTTTTCGCCCACCGCGCTGGCGCCGATGATCATGTAGCTTGACGACGAGCTCATGGATGCGGCGAAGATGCCGGAGACCACGATGCCGCACAGGAAGCTGGGCAGCAACGCCTGTGCGATGACGATGAAGATGTTTTCGGCGGCGGCCTCGGTGCCGAACTGCGTGGGCATCATCGCACGCCCTGCAAGGCCGATGCACACGCCGCAGGTGAGGGAGATGACGCACCATGTGGTGGCGATGATACGGGATTTGCGAATCTCTTCGGAGCTTCGGATGGAGAGGAACCTCACCAGCACCTGCGGCATGCCGAAGTATCCCAGACCCCAGGCGAGCATGGAGATGATCGTGATGATGCCGTAATTCGTCGGTTCGCCAAACACGGCACGTCCGTCCTGCACGATTTGCTGGCCCATGGAATCGAGCACCGGCGTCGCCAGATGCGTGCCGTCGAGGAAGCCGGGGATGCCGCGCAGGAATGCAACGGTGTTGTCAATGCCGCCGGCGGATGCGACGGAGCCGATGAACACCACGGCGAGGGCGAAGAACATGAGCATGCCTTGGATGAAGTCGGTGACTACGACGGACAGGTAGCCGCCGATGAGGGTGTAGGCGAACACCACGGCGGCGCCGATCACCATCGTCAGGTGGTAATCCCACCCGAACAGCGTGGAGAACAGCTTGCCTACCGTCACGAAGCAGCTGCCCACATACACGCAGAAGAACACAAGGATGATGACTGCGGAAATCGTCGAGATGACGTTCTTGGAATCATGGAAGCGCTTGGAGAAGAAATCCGGGATCGTGATGGCGTCGCCGGCGACCACGGAGTAACGGCGCAGACGGCGTGCCACGAGCTTCCAATTGAGGTAGGTGCCGATTGCCAGGCCGATGGCGGTCCACATTGCGTCGGCGGCTCCCGTGAAGTATGCCAGTCCCGGCAGGCCCATCAGCAGCCATCCGCTCATGTCGGACGCTTCGGCGCTCAGCGCCGTCAGCCACGGACCGACCCCGCGGTTGCCTGCGAAGTATTGTTTGGCGGATGAATTGGACCGCTTGGAGTAGGCGAATCCAATGGACAGCATGGCCACGAAATACAGGACCATGGCCAGCAGCACCCAGAAATCCTTGGTGACCACGTGTGCCTTCCTTCTCTTGTTGTGTTTTTGTGTTCTTGTGCTTCTTGTGGGTCGGCGCTGTGACGCCGGTGTTTCGGCGCCGGTGTTCGGAGCGATGTTCGATGGGTTCCCGACCGATTCCGACCGATATGCGCCGGCACTTAACCTGCGACGCAACGATGCCGTATCCAACTTAGTCAACCCCGCCTACCCACGACCGCCGAAGTCCATCCGGGGCGGTCTGCGCGGGTGCGGGGAGGGTGCGCGGGTGCGGGCAACCGGGGTCGAGGGTGCGCCGAACTGCACCCTCGGTGGGAGTTAGGCCGGCGTTGGCGGGGAACTAGGCCGAGGTAATCGCTGTGGAGGGTACAAAATCGTATGCCCTCAGTGCGCTCTCGGCACGGACACCTCGATGATTGGAGAATCGTCGGAACCTTCGCGCTCACCAATGAGCGGAATCCCGGATATGGTGGCGTGTCTGGTATTCGGCGGCGCAGTCAGACGATGGTGTATCCCTGCTGCGTGAGCACATCGAGCGCACGGTCGAAATCGTCATTTTTAACCAGGATGTAGTCGGTGTTGTACGTCGAGACGGCAAAGATTCCGATTTCGTTGTCGGCGAGGATTCTCGTCAGACGAGACAGGATGCCGATGAGAGAGAAATCGAGCACGCCGCGAATGCGGAAGCTGCGCCATCCGTCATCGCGCGCCGTCGTGCATATGGGCGTGTCCGCCGTCCGGCAGACGAGGGAGATTTCCTCGTCCGTCTTGCCGATGAAGTAAAAATCCGCCGTCAGGTCGATGGATTCGACCGACGGAACCTTGCACACCGTCAATTCGTCGGCCAGTCGCTCCAGCTCCATGCATTCCTCCTCGATATGTGCCGGCCGCATTTCGTGCCGGGCCCGCATGCGTTGATAGTATCAGCGCGCGGGATGGTTCAGCGGAGTGAATGTTTGTCGAGTTTGGCGGGGAATCGTGGCCGAGGGTGCAATTTGGTGCACCCTCGGTGCGGGTTGTGCCCCTAAACTCGGCCTAGCTCTTCCTAACTTGGGTCGGGGGTGCATGGGATTGCACCCTCGGTGGGAGTTAGGTGGCCTGGTGGGGAGTTGGGCCGGGGTAATCGCCATCGAGGGTGCACGTTTGTGCTCCTTCGGTGTGGGTTAGGCCGGTGATTGGCCTGTTCGGCCGGGGTGATTGGGGTCGAGGGTGCACGGGATTGCACCCTCGGTGGGAGTTAGGTGGCCTGGTGGGGAGTTGGGCCGGGGTAACCGGGGTCGAGGGTGCACGTTTGTGCTCCTTCGGTGTGGGTTATCCTTCCCGAACATGGCCTGGCCCTTCCTAACCGGGGTCGAGGATGCACAGATCTGCGCCCTCGGTGCGGGGTAGGCCGGCGATTGGGCGGTTCAACCGGGGTAATTGGGGTCGAGGGTGCACAGATCCGCTCCTTCGGAGCGGGTTAGGTCGGCGATGTCGGAATGCGGCGGGTGCATCGTAATGATTTGCGGCATGATCTGCGGACAGTGACATCGAATGCCCGTCGAGCGCCGTATGGCAGGAATCACGGTGTGTAGAACTTGGCCAAGGAAACGTTGCCGGGAGGTTCGATAATCTCCCCGTGACGATTGACGAATCGTGCAGGTGGTAGGGGTTTCCCATCCTCAAGCTTTTCAAGCGTTGTAAAAACAAGGTCTGTGAAGGCAGGACGATTGAGGTGCAGCTGGCGATGCTCATTCACTAATGATGTGAAGAATTCTTTGGTTTTCCTGATATCCGACTTCCAGCTGCGCATATTGCGTCCAATGATTTGCGCATGCCATTCTGCATTGTCACCGCATGATTCTTCATGCCAACCGGGCCACAGGCATGAAAAATCGGTCAGCAGACAATCCGTTCCCATGATTGACCACCATCGCACCGAACGATTGGCGAAATCAAGATGCACTCCCAAGTCGGGGTGGTCGGTGTATGAAGCGTCGTCCCAATCCGGTATTTCTCCCGCAGTGGCGTGTTTCGCCACCTGCTCTGCAAGAGTGTGCATGCCATCGGGTCCTATGGCGGCGATGAGATCGAGATCAGCGTCACCACGCCATGCAATCGTGCGGCCGTCTTCCATGCGGCATGACACCGCATCCGACCGGTATCCGTAGGAATCGTGCATCCATGGTGACGCCATCGCCGTTTCTTCCTCTCCCAAAGGGGCAAGGCTGTCATCATTGCGGATTACGGATGGATGCATGAAAACAGCAGTGTCGTCGACACCTGCCGCCGCCTGTGTGCTGCATGTTTGTTCGGCGGACCAAACTGCAGTCCATCCTGGCCATGTCTGTTCGATCAGTGCGTTGATGACGCGAGGCATGGCTCCCTCCTCGCCTTCCCCGACCCAGAACACGGTTTTGCGTGGTGTGTCGATGAAGAGAGAGCCTTCCGCCCAGGTTCCCGGTCCCCATTCCTTTGCGCTTGCGATGGAATGGAAACCGGACGCTCGCACGTCATGCATCGTGTCTTCATAACCATCAATCGCGATGCGGGCTCCCACAAACTGAGCCCAGCCCCTGCCGAAGTAATAGCCGCCGTCAGCCTCTCTGACCAAGATGGCGAGTCGAGATCCCATGACGTGCTCCTTGACATGATGCTTGGTGTTGATTCCGTGCTTTACCGATGCTCGTTGATGAGGCGCATGAGGTCGAGGGCGAGCTGGCGGCGGCGCTTGGCGCGGATCGAGAGGAAGGGGAATGGTGTCGGGGGGAATGGGCGCTCGGTGCCGTCGTCGAGGGTGAGAATCAGGTTGCGGCTGCGCGCATCCTCGCGTATAGAGCTGATCGACTGATAGGGGATGATCTCTGTCCCCTCGGGGTCGATCTCCAGCCCCCACACGCCGTC
>CAYVHC010000024.1:0-15610 GCA_964451025.1 uncultured Bifidobacteriaceae bacterium | reverse complement strand
CGAAGGTCTTGACGATCTCTTCGAGGTTCTCGACAGCCTGCGGCTTCTCGATCTTTGCGACGATCGGGATGCGGCGGCCTTCCTCGTCCATGATCTCATGGGCGCGGTCGATGTCGGTGGCGAAACGCACGAAGGACATGGCGATGATGTCGGCGCCGGTGCGGATTGCCCAGCGCAGATCTTCCTGATCCTTCTCGGTCAGGGCGGGCAGGCTCACGGCCACGCCCGGCAGGTTGATGCCCTTGTGGGAGGACACGGGGCCGGCGACGACGACCTTGGTGTACACGTCGTTGCCTTCGACCTTGGTGACCTCGAGGCGCACCTTGCCGTCGTCGATCAGGATCGGGTCGCCCGGCTTGCAATCGCCCGGAAGACCCTTGAACGTGGTGGAAACGCGATCCTTGTTGCCGGTGATGTCATCGGTCGTGATGATGAACTGCTGGCCCGGCTCCAGCTGCACCTTGTCCTCGCCCTCGGCGTTCTTCTCGAACCAGCCACAGCGAATCTTCGGGCCCTGGAGGTCCACAAGCACGGCCACGTTACGGCCGACGTTCTTTGCTGCCTGGCGGATGTTCTTGTACACGGCGTTGTGTTCCTCGGTAGTGCCGTGCGAACGGTTGATGCGGGCCACGTCCATGCCGGCCTTGACAAGTTCTGTCAGTACTTCAAGAGAGCTGGTCGCGGGACCGATGGTGTCGACGATTTTTGCTTTGCGCATGGAAATGCCTACCTGTTTCTTGTTATATATGGAATGGGAGCGAATCCCAAATTTCACAATTGACATACTACAGATTCTTCGCGACGGAGCAAGGCGAACACGCGGCACGTCACCCAATGTTCAGCCTCAGCACAATTCCCCCAAAACGGGGTTGTATGTCCGCCCCCTGTGCAACTCGGTCGTCAAACGATTTTCAATAGGAAATTCCACGGAAAAATCCGTCTTCCCTGCCTAGCGGGAGGCTTGAGCGCCGTCCTTGTCATGGTCCGGCTGGACGCCCAAGGCGAGCTGCTCACGGACCAGCTCCTCGCCTTCGGCAGCCGCCGAACGGGACACCGCCTCGCCTTTGGCGGTCCCCGCCTCTGCCGCGGTCTCCCGGGATGCCATCTGGCGCATCTTGATGACCGACGCCACGGACGCCAGTCCTAAGCACACGACGATGACCACCAGCGACAGCCATGTGGGGATCTCCGGCACCGATTCGAATCCATGGCCGCCATTGATGAACGGCAGCGTGTTGCCATGCACCGCCTCCATGATGAGCTTGACGCCGATGAACGCGAGCACCGCGGAAAGGCCCAGCGGCAGATACACGAGTTCGTCGATGAGTTTGCCGAGGAGGAAGTACAGCTGCTGCAAGCCAAGGAGGGCGAAGATGTTGGAGGTGAACACGATGAACGGATCGCGGGTCAGGCCGAAGATCGCCGGGATCGAATCGAACGCGAACATCACATCCGTGGTGCCGATGGCGAAGAACACAATGAGCATGGGTGTGAACACCTTGCGCCCATCGACGACGGTGCGCAGTTTCTCACCGTCGTATTCGTCGGAAATCGGCATGATCTTGCGCAGGCCGCGAATCAGGACGTTCTCATGGTATTCCTCGTCGTCATCGTCGCCCTTGAGCAGCTTGGCGGCAGTGACGAGCAGGAATGCACCGAACAGGAAGAACACCCACGTGAACCGGGTGAGGATCGCGGCGCCCAAGGCGATGAAGATGCCGCGCAGCACCAACGCGATCGTGATGCCGATGGAGAGCACGTATTTTTGCAGTTTGCGGGGCACCGCGAAGTTCGACATGATGATGACGAACACGAAGAGGTTGTCGATACTCAGCGAATACTCGGTGAGCCAGCCTGAGTAGAACTCCACCGCAGGCTTGGGACCGGCGACCGCCCACATGATGCCGCCGAAGATCAATGCGGCGCCCACGAAGAACGCGATGTGCTGCACGCATTCCTTCGTGCTGGGCACATGGGGGCGCCGGCCGATGATGAGGATGTCGACGACGAAGAACACCGCGAGCACGGCGTAGGTGATGACCATGAAGAGCACAGGTGTTTCAGACATACATCCCAGTGTACATAACGGCCTCACGCGCCGGCGCCCGCCCATGTTTGCCGGCGCCCGCCCATGTTCCCGCCGGCGCTTATTTCGCCGCGTTGTTCATCTGCCGCAGCTCCTTCTTCAGGTCGCGAATCTCGTCACGCAGCCGCGCCGCCAGCTCGAACTGCAGCTGTTCGGCCGCGGTGTGCATCTGGTCGGACAGCTGGCGGATGAGCTCGGCGAGGTCCTTGGCCGGCAGCCCTGCGGTCTCTAGGTCGCCGCGCACGGCCGCGGCCTGCTTCGCGTCGGCCGCGGGAAGCCCGTAATGTGAGTTGCCCGCCTTGCCAGCGTTGCGATAGCCTCCGGCAAGCAGCGTCTCCGTGTCGACGTCCTCCTTGGCGAGCATGTCGTTGACATCACTGATTTTCTTGCGCAGCGGCTGCGGATCGATGTGGTGCTCCTTGTTGTAGGCGATCTGGATGCGACGGCGGCGTTCCGTCTCGTCGATGGCCTTTTGCATGGATTCCGTGATGTCGTCCGCATACATGATGACGGTGCCGTTGACGTTTCGCGCCGCGCGGCCGATCGTCTGGATCAGCGAACGGTAGGAGCGCAGGAAGCCTTCCTTGTCGGCGTCGAGAATCGCCACAAGCGACACCTCAGGCAGGTCGAGGCCCTCGCGCAGCAGGTTGATGCCGACAATCACGTCAATCGTGCCTTCGCGCAATTCGCGCAGCAGCTCGACGCGCTTCAAGGTGTCGACGTCGGAATGCAGGTATTCGACCTTGATGTCACGTTCGAGCAGATAGTCGGTGAGGTCCTCCGCCATCTTCTTCGTAAGCGTCGTGACGAGCACGCGCTCCCCCTTCGCCACGCGGTCCTTGATCTGACCGAGCAGATCGTCGACCTGCCCTTCGACAGGCTTGACCTCGATCTTGGGGTCGAGCAGGCCGGTGGGGCGGATGATCTGCTCCACCACCCCATCGGACAGCCCCAGTTCGTAGTCGCCCGGCGTGGCGGACAGATACACCGTCTGTCCCACATGCTGGAGGAATTCATCCCATTTGAGAGGACGGTTGTCCATGGCGCTGGGCAGGCGGAAACCATGTTCGACAAGCGTGCGCTTGCGGCTGGCGTCGCCTTCATACATAGCGCCGATCTGGGGCACCGTGACATGGGATTCGTCGATGACGAGCAGGAAGTCGTCAGGGAAGAAATCAAGCAGTGTGTGCGGCGGCGTGCCGGGCGCTCGTCCGTCAAGATGCCGCGAATAGTTCTCAACACCCGAGCATGTGCCGATCTGCTCGAGCATCTCGAGGTCATACGTCGTGCGCATCGTCAGGCGCTGCGCTTCGAGTTCCTTGCCTTGCTTGCGCAGCTCCGCCGTGCGGTCCTTGAGCTCGGCGCGGATGGAATCGATGGCGCGCGAGAGCCTCTCGGGGCCTGCGATGTAATGGGACGCCGGGAAGATATGCACGTCATGCACGCGTTCAATCACGTCACCGGTGAGGGGGTGCAACGTGGAAATCGCGTCGATTTCGTCGCCGAAGAACTCGATGCGCACCGCGAGCTCCTCATAGACCGGAATGATCTCGACGGTATCGCCGCGCACACGGAAAGTGCCGCGGGTGAACGCAATGTCGTTGCGCTTGTATTGCATCGAGACAAACGTGCGCAACAGGTCGTCGCGGTCGATCTGGTCGCCCTCGTGAAGGAACAGCATCCTCCCCGCGTATTCCTCCGGCGTGCCCAAGCCATAGATGCATGAGACCGTGGCGACGACCACGCAGTCGCGGCGAGTGAGCAGGTCGGCGGTCGCACGGTGACGCAAGCGCTCCACATCGTCGTTGATGTTGGAATCCTTCTCAATGTATGTGTCTGTCTGGGGTATGTATGCCTCCGGCTGGTAATAGTCGTAGTACGACACGAAGTAGTTGACGGCGTTGTCGGGCATCAGTTCGCGGAATTCGGCGCACAGCTGTGCAGCGAGTGTCTTGTTGGGCTCGAGGATGAGCGTGGGGCGTTGCAATCTTTCGATGAGCCATGCCGTGGTGGCGGTCTTGCCCGTGCCGGTGGCGCCCATGAGCACGACGTCGTTTTCGCCGTTTTCGATGCGCTCGGCGAGTTCCTTGATAGCCTTCGGCTGGTCGCCTGCCGGCTTGTACGGCGACTTGACGACGAACGGCTTGTCCGTGCGGATTATCTCACCCATGATGTGTTGCTTTCTGCTATCTGGCTGTGTGGTGTGTAGTTGCGGTGGCGTGGTGCTTGGGATGTGGTGGTGTTGTGGTCGTGCGCCTGTGTTCTAGTGGCAACGCGCTAGCGGCGGTTGTATGTGCGGATGGCATGTGCATAGCGGTGGCAAGCACGTGGCGGTTGTGGACTGGCGGTAGTTGTGCATGACGGTATCACACACATGGTTGACGCGCGCATTGCAATTAATAATTCATATTGTGCGCACATAACTAGTGCCGTTGCCGGATAACGGCGATGCTGCATCGCCAAGGCGGCGCGCTGCATCCCGGATCACGGATCACGGATCACGTGGAGTGGGCGATTTCCCGCTGCCATTGGTCCCACAGGATGTCGAGCCTCGCATGCAAGGCAGCGATGCCATCGTTGTTGGCAACTATCGCATCCGCCAAGTCGCGCCGTGCGTCTTCGGCGCTTTGGGAATTGATCCTCTCCTGCGCCTGATGCCGCGTCATTGAACGGTTTTTCATCAACCGTGCTATCCGTATCTCGTCATCGGCTTCCACTACCACGATATGGTCGAACGAAAAGGGAATCGTGTCGATGACTTCCGCCAACAGCGGAATGTCATGGATCACGACGCTTCCCGCGGGAGACTGCGAATCAAGCCGTTCCGCGGTGGCATAGACAAGGGGATGGATGATGGATTCCAAGCGATGCCGCATCCGTTCCGCCTGTGCGGTCTCGGCGAACACATGACGGGCGACCCACGCACGGTCCATGGATCCGTCGGCCGCAATCGCTTCATCGCCGAATGCTGCGCGCACAGGTTCAATCGCCGCGCCTCCCACCGCGGTGAGATCACGTGAAATCGCATCATAATCCACCACCACTGCCCCCATCTGCTGCAGATACGCGGAAACCGTGCTCTTGCCCGCTCCGATTCCACCAGTCAGCGCGATTCTCATGACACTCCTCGCATTCACCGATGCATTGCATTCACTGTGCATCAATCCCATCGTTGCATCCCATCATTGTAAAGCGTCCAAAACCCACACGGCGACGTGCAGTTACGCAACAGCGCAAAGTTCCCGACCATCCATCCTTCGCTTCCCGACCATCCATCCTTCGCTTCCCGACCATCCATCCTTCGTTCCCCGACCATCCATCCCTCTCAACCCGGCGGCACATTCAACGGTCGCCGAAGACGGAGGTTACAGAACCAATCCACCTCACCAAACCTCCATCATCGGCGAACCCTACAACTGTCGCCGAAGAAAGAGGATAGAGACACTGAAAACGGGTCCCAAACCTCCGCCATCGGCGAACGATCCAACAATTCGCCGAAGAAAGAGGTTACAGACCCAGAAAACAGGTTCTAAACCTCCTCCTTCGGCGACCGACCATGAGATCCGCCGAAGAAGGAAGATACAGACCCATAACACAGGTCTGTAACCTCCGTCTTCGGCACCCCACCAATCCACTCGCCGAAGACGGAGGTTACAGACCAATCCAACCCCACCAAACCTCCACCATCGGCGAACCCTACAACTGTCGCCGAAGACGGAGGATACAGAGTCCCAAAGGGGATCCTTAGCCTCCGTCTTCGGCGAACAATCCAACCACTCGCCGAAGAAAGAGGATACAAGCCCGGAAAAAGGATCCCTAACCTCCACTATCGGCGACTCATCGCAAACGTCGCCGAAGAAAGAAGTTATAGAGCCGAAAAAGGATTCTTTTAACCTCCGCCATCGGCGACACACCAACCACTCGCCGAACAAAGAAGTTAGGTAATCCCTCAACGCACCCAACCTCCGTCTTCGGCGACGAACCGACAAGCCGCGCGTCATCCCAACACACAGCGCAAAACCGGCATGCAAAAAGCCCAGGCCTTTCGGTCTGGGCTTTGGCTTAAGCGCTGTGAACCAGCTGCTTCAACGATTGCGAGAATCCATCAAAGCGCGCTGGTTCACTGATGTATGCTGCATTGTTTACAGCGTCTACCGTAACGTAACGCGAGTTACCGAGTTACTGACTTACTTGGACTGGTGCAGCAGTTCGTCGCGCAGTGCAGCGAGCTTATCGTCGGAGGCAAGGGTGCCTTCGCCGGACGCCGGAGACGAGTAGTTGCTCGGCTCTTCCTCGGCCTCGTGCGCAGCGTGGTTCTCGGTCTGGCCGTCGGCAGCAGCAGAAGCTTCTGCGTTGGCGAGCTCCTTGGCCACGAAGGCCTTGTGCTCTTCCCACAGATCGTGGGCGGCCGCGTACTGGGACTCCCACTCTTCGCGCTGCTTCTCGTAGCCTTCGATCCACTCGTTGGTCTCGGGATCGAAGCCTTCGGGGTACTTGTAGTTGCCGTTCTCGTCGTACTCTGCCGGCATGCCGTACAGAGCCGGATCGAAGTCCTCGGAGTTCGGGTCGACGGAGTCGTTGGCCTGCTTGAGCGACAGGGAGATGCGGCGACGATCGAGATCGACGTCGATCACCTTGACGAACACCTCTTCGCCGGGCTTGACAACGGTTTCCGGGTTCTCGACATGGCGGTTCGCGAGCTCGGAGATGTGCACCAGGCCCTCGATGCCGTCGTCGACGGAAATGAACACACCGAACTGCACGATCTTGGTGACCTTGCCCTTGACGATCTGGCCGGGCACGTGGGTGCGTGCGAAGCGCTGCCACGGATCCTCCTGCGTCGCCTTGAGCGACAGGGAGATACGCTCGCGCTCGAGATCCACATCGAGAACCTCGACGGTGACCTTGTCGCCGACCTTGACGACCTCGGACGGATGGTCGATGTGCTTCCAAGAGAGCTCGGAGACGTGGATGAGTCCGTCCACACCGCCGAGGTCGACGAATGCGCCGAAGTTGACGATGGAGGACACGACGCCTTCGCGGATCTGGCCCTTCTTGAGCTGCGAGAGGAAGGTCTCGCGCACTTCGGACTGGGTCTCCTCGAGGTACTGGCGACGGGAGAGGACCACGTTGTTGCGGTTCTTGTCGAGCTCGAGGATCTTGGCCTTGATCTTCTGGCCGATGTACGGCTGAAGGTCGCGGACACGACGCATCTCGACGAGGGAAGCGGGCAGGAAGCCGCGCAGACCGATGTCGACGATGAGGCCGCCCTTGACGGCTTCGATGACGGTGCCTTCGACGACGCCGTCGGATTCCTTGATCTTCTCGACTTCGCCCCAAGCGCGCTCGTACTGTGCACGCTTCTTGGACAGGATCAGGCGTCCTTCCTTGTCTTCCTTGGTGATGACAAGGGCCTCGACGGTGTCGCCAACCTTAACGACATCATCGGGATCGACGTCCTTCTTGATGGAAAGTTCGCGGGAAGGAATCACGCCTTCCGTCTTGTAGCCGATATCCAGGAGGACTTCGTCATGATCGATCTTGACGACAGTGCCTTCGACCAGATCACCATCGCCGAAATTCTTGATGGTGGAATCGACTGCCTTGATGAAGTCATCGACGGTGCCGATGTCATTGATGGCAACCTGCGGGACTTCTTTAGTGTTTTCTGCCATTGGGTTGGTTGTTTCTCATAGTTTGTGGATAATATCGTTTTTCACTTTTGCGACATCCTCCCGCACGCATCCGTTAACCAGATGCGACGGAAATTCAGTTGCACGGCGCACGGTGGATACACTCCGCCCACGCACGCAAAACATAAGCATACACGAATGCCCTCCCACAGGCATCCAGGACACGCCGCAATCACGCACAGCGGAATGCGGCGATGCACCACGCGATCCCGAGGAATCCGTTCACTCCCCGCGACTCACTCCCCCCGCGACTCCGAAAGCATCCGGGGTGATGCCGGCACGCCGCTCCGCGATGCGCACGACGTTGCGCAGCAGCATGGCGCGGGTCATCGGCCCGACGCCACCGGGGTTGGGAGAATACGCGGCGCACACGTCATGGCACGCCGGGTCCACGTCGCCCTGCACGCGCCAGCGCCCCGATGCCTCGTCATAGACTCGCGACACGCCCACGTCCATGAGCACCGCATGGGGGTTGACGTCCTCGGGCTTGACAAAATGCGCCTTGCCCACCGCCGCCACGATCACATCGGCGCCGCGCATGATTTCATGCAGGTTGCGCGTATGCGTGTGGCATAACGTCACCGTCGCATCCACATTGCGGTTGGTGAGCATGAGCCCGATCGTGCGTCCGATCGTCACCCCGCGCCCCAGGACGACGACGTGCTTGCCGTCGAGGTCGATTCCGTTGCGTTCCATGAGGTTGATGACGCCGCTGGGAGTGCACGGCAGCGGGTAGCAGGAATCCCCGTTCGTATGGAGCACGAGCTGCCCCAGGTTGTAAGGGTGCATTCCATCCGCGTCCTTTGCCGGATTGACCATCTCGACGATGCGGTTGGAATCGATACCCTGCGGCAGTGGCAATTGCACGATGTAGCCGGTGCACTCGGGGTTGTCGTTGAGGCGGCGCACGGCTGCGGCGATGTCCTCGAACGTCGCATCCGCAGGAATGTCCTCTCGGATGGAGTCAATTCCCACGTCGGCGCAGTCACGGTGTTTCCCGGCGACGTATTTGACGGATCCGGCGTCCTGCCCCACGAGCAACGTGCCCAGGCCAACCGGATGCCCCGCCTCGCGCAGACGTTCCACACGGCGCGCCAGATCGGCCTTGATCTGCTGCGCCGCGGCCTTGCCATCGAGTACCTGTGCCATGCTCCTCCTGCCCTGACATGCCGCTGAAGCGTCATATCACCAATCAAATTCGGGTTTTAGGCTACTCTAGCAAGTAGCTTCATGTGCCGACCGTTCTCTATGCGGAATGCCAGTCGCCATAGGTTCGCACAGCAAGGAACGTCGCCACCAGCCCAGATGCAAGGCCACTGAGACGGGCCACAGAAAGCCGAGAAAAGAGCGGAGAATGCGCATCACCACACGAATCACAACCACAGTAGCGAAGGTGGTCGCATGCCTGACGGGCATTGCGCTTGTCGCCGCCACGGCAGCCTGCAGCATCGGAGGCGGCGCGCAGCCTTCCGAAACACCGTCATCCAGTTCACCCACGCAGCCGGACTCCCCCATTTCCATTGTCGCCGCCGAAAACACGTGGGGGTCGGTTGCGACGCGAATCGCCGGAGACATGGCCACCGTGACATCCATCGTCACCGACGCGACCACCGACATGTCAACCTTTGCACCCAATTCTGACCAGAAGACGCAAATCGCCAACGCGCAGATCGTCATCATGACCGGCGCTGGTTACGATTCATGGGCCAGCGACATGACGAGCCAAGGCCAGTCCGTCATCAATGCAGCGGCAACGATAGGCGCCGGCACCGGCGACAATGCTTACCTATGGATGTCTTCTGACGCGCGCAAGGCGGTGGCGAAGGCCATCGTCGACGCCCTCACCAAGCTCGAGCCAGATGCATCCGACGCATTCGGCGCCAACCTCGATGCCTGGCAAGACGAGGAAGACAAGGCCGAGATCGCTATCAGCGATTTGCGCAAATACCACGATGACCTCACATACGCGGCGACCACGCCCGTCGCCTACTACCTCATGTCGGAGGTTGACGCCACCGACGCCACGCCTGACGAATGGACTGCCGCGGCAACCAAGGGCACGACGCCGGATGCCACCGCGATTGCAAAATTCACTCTCGCGCTCAAGGACGGCACTGACCTGCTCATCACGGATTCGCAGCGGTCCAACAGCGCCATCGCCTCGGTGCTGCAGACCGCCCAGCAACGCAATGTGCCTACGGTGAGCCTCACCGAGATCATGCCCAACTCGCAGGAATCGCTCCCGAATTGGATCGAAGACATCGTTTCATCGATGGATGAGGCGCTCACGCAGACATCTACATCTGCATCCGCATCCGCGTCGTCGAGCGCTTCCGCTGCAGCGTCCAACGACGCTTCCGGCAACGCTTCCGCTTCCGCGAGCGCCTCCGCCGCGGATTCGTCATCGGATTCGCCGTCCCCATCATCAAACTGAATTCACGCCCACGGATTTCTGCGGATTCGTGTTGCCTGACGTTCTTCTGGTCAGCGTCGTCTTCAGGTCAGCGTCGTTCTTGTGCCAGTGACGTTCATCACCGGTCGCGCCAGCCCTGCGGAATCTGAGGTTTTTGCGGGTTCTGCAGGTAATGTCCACGCCATTGCCCACTATTATTTGAGAATGTTTCTCAATTATTGGAGGCGTGCATGGAGAAAGAAGCGGAGCCCTGCATCGAGTTTCGACAGGCCGCCGTCCAACGCGGCGGTCGCACGATATGGTCGGAGGGAACATTCGCCATACAGCGCGGCACCGTCACGGCGATCGTAGGAACCAACGGAGCAGGCAAAACCACCATGATCGACGTGGAGCTGGGCCTGCTGCCCCTCTGCCACGGCTCGGTGACGGTCCTGGGCCGCCCCGCCGGCCAAGCCAACGGGCGCATTGGCTACGTGCCGCAGAACTACATGGATGATGTGGATTCGAACGTGACGGTCGACCAATCCATCCTGCTGGGAATCACCGGCACCCGATTCGGATTCCACCGCGTCACCCGCGAGCAGCGCGGCGCCGTCGCCAACATCATCGATTTCGTGGGATTGCACGGCAAGGAGCGCATGCGGCTCAACGAACTGTCAGGAGGCCTGCGTCAAAGGGCCGCCATAGCCCAGGCGCTGGTGAGCCATCCGGATCTGCTGCTTCTCGACGAACCGCTGGCCAACCTTGACCTCGCCAGCCAGAGCGCGATCGTGGAACTGTTCGCCCGTCTCAACCGTGAGTGGGGCATGACCATACAAATCGTGTCGCATGACCTTAACATGCTGCTGCCGATCCTCACGGGAGCGGTGTATCTGCTGGACGGGCATCCGCATTATTCCGACATGTCCACCGTGCTTGACTCCCAGCTGCTCACCCACCTGTATGGCACGAAGGTGGAGGTCGTCACCACACCTCAGGGCGACATGTTCGTCACTCCGAACCCCGACGTGGAGCCGGCTGGCCACGGAGACGGCACGCTGGACGCGTCGGAAGCCGCATGCTTCTTCAAACAGCATTACGCGCATTCCCATCCCGCCGGCCGGCAGCCGCAGGGGTCGGCGCCATCCCGTGCCCTGCCGCAGCCCGATGCCGCCGCCCAGTCTGATACGGCCACCCAGGGATTCACACAGGAGGACTGACATGACGACTTTTTCTTATAACCACGACTGGTGGCGTCTTCTCACCGGTTCCTTTATGTCGAACGCCCTAATCGCCGGCGTGCTCATCGCAGTGGCAGCGGGCGCCGTGGGATACTTCACAATCACGCGGCGTTCGACATTCGCCGCCCACGCGCTGGCGCACATCGGGCTTCCGGGCGCCACCGGCGCGGTGCTGCTCGGACTGCCGGTTTCATGGGGCATGGGCGTATTTGCCTTGGGAGGCGCACTGGCGATTGGCGCTTTGGGCAAAAAGGCCTCCCAGAGGGAGATAGCCACGGGCACGGTGCTCGCGTTCGCCACCGGTCTCGGTCTGTTTTTCGCACGGATGTCTTCCAGCGCCACCAAGCAGATGCAATCGATTCTCTTCGGCTCCATCCTGACGATCTCACGATCCGAGCTTTTAGGATTCGCGGTATTCGATGCGGTGCTGCTCGTAGTGCTGGCATGCGCATACCGCCCGCTGCTGTTCAGCTCCCTCAACGAGCAGGTCGCCCAAGCCAAGGGCGTGCCGGTGCGTCTGATGGGGCTGCTGTACATGGCGCTCATGGCCGGGGTCATCACGGTTGCCACGCCCGCCGTGGGCACGCTGCTCGTGTTTGCACTCGTGGTGACGCCTTCTGCCACCGCCATCATGCTCACCCGTTCACCGCTGTCCGCGATGGTGTGCTCGACGCTGCTGTGCCTTGGCAGCATCTGGGGCGGTCTGCTGCTGGCAGCGATGTTCCCGTTCCCGCCGAGCTTCATCATTGTGACAATCAGCGCCGCCCTGTGGTTGATTGTGCGGCTCGTGACCGGCAGGAACCAGCATTGAGCGGTCCATTGAACGGTCCATTGAACGAACGCAGCCAGACAAGCGACCACCAGCACTAGCAGTGTCTGATACCGGTTATGCACTACCGATGTCATGCACGACCGGTATCAGGCAACACCAGTCATGGGGCGACGCGCACAGCAAGTGCGGTGGCAATGGCAGCCACGCCTTCACCAGCCCCGGTGAAGCCCATGCGGTCTGTGGTGGTGGCCAGCAGACTCACCGGCATCCCCGCCGCCTGGCTCATTGCCTGCATCGCCTCATCGCGGTGCTTGTTCACATGAGGGTTATTGCATACAAGCGTGACAGTGGCGTTCGCGAACGCCCATCCATGCTCAGCGCATGCTCGGGACACCTCTCGCAACATGGACGCCCCATGGCGTCCAGCCCCCGAACTGTCGGACCCCACACCGAAGAACTCGCCGATGTCTCCCAGTCCGCATGCCGACAGCATAGCATCAATCAGCGCATGGGCGGCCACGTCCCCATCAGAATCGCCGGCGAGCCCCGGCACTCCCCTAGCCTCGTCATCGCTCCATCGGATGCACGCCAGCCATAGTTCGCGCGCCGCGCCGCCCGATGATTGAGCATCGGACGATACAGCAAAGCGGTGCGCGTCGAAGCCTTGCCCGACCCGCACCGCCTGAAGGATGCTTGTTTGCATGGGATCTGCTGGATTCACAGCCGTTTCAGCGCGCTTTCTTGGAGCTGCGCTTCTTTGACTTGAGGCTCTGCTCCTCGATGCGGTGCAGCGTCTCGCTCGCCGGTTCGTCCGGAGCCACGGTGTGATGCTTCTCATCGCCCGGCTCGGGATCGGCAAAGCCCAGGTTGACATCCAGTAGGCGCTGCGTCTCTTCCTCGGAGAGCTTCTCCGATAGGGAGATTTCCGCCGAAAGCACCTTGCGGGCCTTGGTCAGCATGCGCTTCTCGCCAGCGGAAAGCCCGTGGGCATCGTCGTCGCGCTGAGCGAGGTCACGCACCACATGGGCGATCTGCTGCAGGTCGCCGGAGGCGATGCGCTCCTGGTTGAGCTTGTAACGGCGGGACCAGTTCGTCTTTTCCTCTTCGATCGGCGTGCGAAGAATTTCGAAAACCTTGCCCACATCGTTGCCATCGGCAATGTCACGCACGCCGATGCTTTCAACGTTCTCTTCAGGAACGAAAATCACAAGACCATCGGTGGACAGCACGTCGAGCTTGAGATACGTTCTTGTCTGGCCGTCCGGCGTCTTACGGTCTTCGATGTCCTCAACACGAGCCGCGCCGTGGCGGGGATATACTACCGTGTCGCCGATGTGATAAGCCATGTATTCCTCCAAAAGTTACCCAAGCTTTAATAGTATGCCATGATGCCTCGACCGCATCCCCCGGTTCGCCATCAGCTGACCGAGCCATCCCATCCATGGAATGCGCGTCCTTTTTGTAACAATCCGAGCAACCGCAGCCACCCCGACGAATGCTAGTCAGCCATCCCGAGGAAAAGGCTTATCGAATATGTGCAATGTATTGGGAAAATCCTCAAAAATCGCGTTTCTCGTTGTACTTTTCGGCGCGCCGCCTTTAGACTTTGGAATATGGAGAAGACATTGATTACGAATGTGGCGCCTCTCGAGGCGGACCACGAGGCTCTTGACAGAGTCAGCAATGGCGTTTTCTACGACCCGCATGAGGTCCTCGGCGCGCATCTCAATGCCGCACCGGACGATGCATACGCGACTGTGCGCGTGCTTCGCCCCATGGCAAAGAGCGTCGGAATCGTCACCGTGGACGGAACCGAATACGAGGCGCAGCACGAATGGAACGGCGTTTTCGTCGCAGTCATTCCCGCAGCGACGCGGAAAGACGGATCCCATTCGGTGCCTGATTACCGCATTCATGCGACGTATGAAGACGGCAGCGAAACCACCCTCGACGACCCCTACCGCTACCTGCCCACCGTTGGCGACGTGGACATGTATCTGTTCGGTGAAGGCCGTCACTACCGTCTGTGGGAGGTCATGGGCGCGCACGTACGCACGTACATCGACCCGATGGGATCGCCGGACGGTTCCTCCGCGGATTCCATCACCGGCGTTTCGTTCGTCGTGTGGGCGCCGAACGCCCACTGCGTGCGTGTCGTCGGCGACTTCAACGGCTGGAACGGCCGCACCCACGCCATGCGCGAACTGGGCAACTCCGGCATCTGGGAGCTGTTCATCCCCGGCCTCAAGAGCGGCGACCGGTATAAGTTCGAGCTGCTCAACGCCAACAACGAATGGAAGCAGAAGGCCGACCCCTACGAGCGCCATCACCAGATTCCGCCGGAGACCGCGTCCATCGTGTCCGATTCCCATTACGACTGGGAGGACAGCGAGTGGATGCAGCATCGCGCGACCACGAATCCGCATACCGGCCCGGTGAGCATCTACGAGGTGCACGCCGGCTCGTGGAAGCAGGGCTACACCTATCGCCAACTCGCCGATGAGCTTGTGCGCTATGTCAAGGACATGGGCTTCACCCATGTGGAGTTCCTGCCTCTCGCCGAGCATCCGTTCGCCGGATCGTGGGGCTATCAGGTGACCGGTTACTACGCACCGGATTCCCGCTTCGGCGACGTGGATGACTTCAAGTACATGGTCGATTGCTTCCACAAGGCTGGCATCGGCGTCATCATGGACTGGGTTCCCGCGCACTTCCCCAAGGACGACTTCGCCCTGGGACGCTTCGACGGCACCCCGCTGTACGAGGACCCCGATCCGCTGCGCGGCGAGCATCCCGACTGGGGCACGTATGTGTTCAACTTCGGACGCAATGAGGTGCGCAACTTCCTGGTGGCGAACGCCTGCTACTGGCTTGACGAATACCATGTGGACGCCCTGCGCGTCGACGCCGTGTCGTCCATGCTCTACCTCGATTACAGCCGCAAGCCCGGCCAATGGAGGCCGAACATCTACGGCGGCCGCGAGAACCTCGAAGCCATAGAATTCCTCAAGGAAGCCACCGGCACATGCTATCTCAACTACCCCGGCATCATGATGATCGCCGAGGAATCCACCGCGTGGCCCGGAGTCACCGCTCCCACGAGCGCCAACGGCTTGGGATTCGGCCTCAAGTGGAACATGGGCTGGATGCATGACACCCTGCAGTACCTGCAGTATCCGCCGATTGACCGCAAGTGGCACCATGACGAGATTACCTTCTCGATGGTCTACGCCTACTCCGAGCATTACGTGCTGCCGATCTCGCATGATGAGGTCGTGCACGGCAAGGGGTCGCTCATCGGCCGCATGCCGGGCAACGACTGGCAGCGTTTCGCAGGCGTGCGCGCGCTCTTCGCATACCAGTGGACGCATCCGGGCAAGAAGCTCACGTTCATGGGCAACGAACTGGCTCAGTTCGGCGAATGGA
>CAYVHC010000023.1:0-16555 GCA_964451025.1 uncultured Bifidobacteriaceae bacterium | reverse complement strand
ATCAGGCGCATGTCGGAATCAAGGTAGCGCAGCGTCTTACCGAGCACGACATCGTTGATGCGCAGTTCGCGATTGAGGTTGCCAGCGATGCCC
Source organism: uncultured Bifidobacteriaceae bacterium (assembly GCA_964451025.1). Lineage (GTDB taxonomy): Bacteria > Actinomycetota > Actinomycetes > Actinomycetales > Bifidobacteriaceae > Pseudoscardovia. The sequence goes on along the minus strand of CAYVHC010000023.1, from coordinate 16,462 downwards.
GAGAAGATGATGGCGTCCGGCGCATACGTGTCGATGAGGTACTGCGTGGCGCTGGCGGCGTTCACTGTACCCATGCCGCTCACGGTAGCGGCAACGCGCAAGGTGCCGGCGGCACCTTCGAAGGTTCCTTCCGTCAGGTTGAGCCCCGCGTGGTGCGCGGTGGTGACGGACGACAGGGATTCAGCGATATGCGCGACTTCTTCGTCCATCGCTCCGATGATGGCGATCGTGGTCATGATGGCCCTCCTCATTGTGGTCGATTACTGATATGCAGAGAACGGTTTGGGGAACTGCCGGGGAATAATCGGGGAACGAAGTCACGGAAGCGGCGGACACGCCACGCTCCATGCGCTGCGAGCGCCGGAGGTCAGCCGCAACTAACGGCGGTCACGCGCGCGCCTCGCCCGCACAGCAGCGGCGAGCTCATGCAACAGCACGTTCGTCTCCGGCCAGGCAATGCACCGGTCCGTGACCGACTGGCCGTAGACCAACTGCGTGAGCGGCGCAGGCTTTTGGTTGCCGCCTTCAATGAAGCTTTCCATCATGACGCCGGTGATTCCGCTCTCGCCTTGCGCCAAGCGCGCGGCTACATCGCGCACGACCTGCGCTTGGCGGATTTCGTCCTTGCCGGAATTGCCATGCGAACAGTCGATGATGAGCCCATGCGCGCATGCGCTGTCAGGCGGCATGACGGAGCGAATCTGCATCATGGCTGCCGCCACGTCCTGAGCGGAATAATTGGGGCCATGGCTCGAGCCGCGGAGCACGACATGGCAGTTTTCGTTGCCGAGCGTTTCCACCGCGGCGGCACGCCCCTCATGGTTGATGCCAAAGAACGTATGCCGCTGTGCTGCGGTGATGCATCCGTCGAGCGCAGCCTTGACGCTGCCGTCCGTCGCGTTCTTGAAACCGATAGGCATCGACATGCCGGATGCCAGCTGGCGGTGCACTTGGCTTTCGGTGTTGCGGGCACCGATCGCTCCCCATGTGATGGCGTCCGAAATGTATTGCGGGCTTGTGGGCTCCAGGAATTCCGTCGCCGCCGCCACGCCTGTGCCCAGCACGTCAAGAAGTGTCTTGCGCGCCAGCAGCAGGCCTTTCTTCACGTTGTTGGTACCGTCAAGGTCGGGGTCGTTGATGAGACCTTTCCAGCCGATCGTGGTGCGCGGCTTCTCGAAATACACGCGCATGATGATGAGCAGGTCGTCTTCAAGTTCTGCACGCACTTTCGACAACCGTTGCGCGTAGTCGAGCGCCGCAGCAGGATCGTGCACGGAGCAGGGGCCCACGATGACGAGCAGCCGGTCATCACGTCCGTGGAGCACGTCGCGCAACTCGTCGCGCGATTCGATAACGAGTTCCCTGTCAGCAGGCGTGAGCGGCAGTTCACCTAGCACCTGCGCGGGGCTGGGCAACGGGTCGAGTTCGAACACGCGACGGTTGATGATGGGGTCGATTCCGACTTTGTGTTCCCACGCGTTCTCTTTGAGATATTCGTTGGGATTGCCGCCTTGTGCAATGATGCGGCGCACGCGCTTGGCCTCATGGGTGTAGGCGGAGTCCGCCAACACGGACGCAGTCTGCTTGGTGCCTGTCTGCGATGCCGAATCGCGAGAATCGAAAATCCGCTGTGCCGAATCCTGCGAGCGCTGAATGCTCCCGTCAGCGTTATGTGCGGCTTCGGGGCATGAGACTGTACCCTGCGTGGTTTCGCTGTGGGGCGCGTCTCTCTGGGCCACGTCACCGTGGATTTTTTCGTCCTGCGTATTGCCAGCCTGCGTGATGTCACTCATGGTCGCTCACTTCCCCGCTGTCCTGTGCCGCACGTGCGCGCCTCATCCGCACAGCGCTGGCAAGCTTGCGCAGCAGTTCCTCAGTGCGCGGCCATGCGATGCACCGATCCGTCACGGATCTGCCATACACAAGCGTGTCCAACGGACCGGGATCCTGATGCCCGCCTTCGATGAAGCTTTCCATCATGACGCCGGAAATTCCGTTCTCGCCATCGGCTATGCGGGCTGCCAGGTCTTCCACAACCTCGGCTTCACGCACTTCGTTCTTGCCGGAATTTCCGTGAGCGGCGTCAATGATAACCCCATGCGACGCGGCCTCGCCCACACGGGATGCCCGCAGTGCGGCAAGTGCCTCAGCCACGTCCTTCGTGGAATAATTGGGCCCGTGCGTGGAGCCGCGCAGGATGATATGGCAGTCGGGGTTTCCCTTGGTCTCCGCCGCAATCACATGCCCGTCGAGGTTGATGGAAAGGAAATGGTGTTCGTTGGCAGAGGCAAAACACGAGTCCGCCGCAGCCTTCACATTGCCGTCCGTTGAATTCTTGAATCCAATGGGCATCGACATGCCGGAGGCAAGTTCACGATGCACTTGGCTTTCGGTGTTACGAGCGCCAATCGCTCCCCAGCTGACCAAGTCGCACAGATATTGCGGCGTGATGGGGTCCAACCATTCCGTTGCCGCGGGAAGGCCTTGGTGGGCCACGTCCAGCAGTATGCGGCGTGCAAGCCACATACCCTTGCGAATGTTGAAGGTGCCGTCCAGATCAGGGTCGTTGATGAGGCCCTTCCAGCCGATCGTGGTGCGCGGTTTCTCGAAATACACGCGCATGACGATGAGCAGGTCATCTGACAGCTGGGACTTGAGCTCTCCCAAGCGGTTCGCGTAATCCTTGGCGGCTTTCGCATCATGAATGGAGCATGGCCCCACGATGACAAGCAACCGATCATCCCGGCCATGGAGCACGTCGCTGATCTGGCGGCGAGAGTCACGCACCAGCTTGATGATGTCGCGCGATAGAGGCAGCTCGTTGATAAAAGCGCGTGGCGCCGGAATGGGGTCGAGCTGGCGGATGTTCACGTCCACAGTTTCAGGAAGCACGGCCTTCGCGCCCAGCTGCGCCGTATCCTCCGAGCTGTCGGGACCCTTGAACTGCACCATCGAGACACTCATCCTTCCTCAGTGCGTGCCGTGTGCGACACGCTATCCGCGCTGCGCCTCAGCCATCGGCACAGCGATGCGTCGCGCCTTGCAAAGTCTTATTCGCCGGGCATGATGCCCGAGCCCATCTGCCACGCCGATTCGCCTGGCAGACAAAACGCTGGCCGCGCCGCCCTCGCTGTGCACTTGCGGTGCGGCGCGGCCACCAAGACCACTACTATACGATGTCGCGTCAACCGATATGACGCGCGGCCGCCTCGGTGACCATCCATGGCGCACTAAAAGCCCGCTGCATGAATGTCATCGAAGACGGCCGCGTTCTATCGGTCGGTTTGCCAGCATCCGAATCAGGCAAGCGCCCCCATCGGATCCCATTCGGGCAGCATGATTGCCGGCTTGGTGAGAGCCGCCTGGTATTCGGCAGGCAGCATGGTGCGCGGCACCGCCACTTCATACACGTATTGGTCGAACCACGGATCGTCCATCGTGAAGTAGCCTTTGTCAGCGATATCGGCACCCCACGAATTTTCGACACGCCACCTGTTCGTGGACGTGCCATCATCCGCCACATCCACTCCCACGAACGCCATCGCATGGTTCATCGCCGAGTCCGCGAAACGCACGCGTTCCTGCTTGTCCATGTCGAACGTCGTGTCGTAGACGCGACCGTACTCGAATAGGTCGGTCGCCCATGCACCGTTCTTGCGGTCCATCATCGGATGGCAGTCCGCGCCGAACCACACGGGGATCCCCTGCTCGGAAAGGATACGACGCACGCAGTCCTTCATGAACTGCACCGGCACGTTGAGGTATTCGGTGGGGTCACCGCCCACCACGTTGCCCAAGTGTTCGATGCCAATCTTGACACCTTTGGGATGCTCCTCGCGCGGATCATCGACGAGACACACATAATCCTCAAGTCCAGCATCCACATAGGTGTGCCAGAACTGCTGCGGAGTCATGGTGCCAGCACGATGGAACTGCCCGTCGTCGTCGGTCCACTCCCACTCGAAGCTGCGCGGCGGCTCGCCCAAGTGGATCGTCAGCACGCGGTGCGCAGCAGCGAGCGCATCCTTGGCAATGTCCGCGGTGCGTTGAGCGGCTTCATCAGCCTCGGAAGTGGCGTCCACTGTCTCAAACATGCGGCACACCGCCTGACGCAGCAGGGAGCGCAGCATGGTGTTCATCTGCGAGGTATTCTGCGACGATGCGGTCTCCGGGTAGAAATCCTTGGGCACGGCACCATACTTCTTGTAGATGTTCAATGCCATTGTCCATTGGCCGCCGTCACCCATCACGTCATGGAGCAACGCTTGCACGAGGCGTGAATCGTTGGGTTCACCGGCGAGTGCGAGGGCGCGCATGTCTTGCAGGAAGTAGTTGGCGCGCTCAAGCTTGTCGAAGAACATCGCATAGTTCTGCGAAAACTCGAAGGACTTGATGCCAAGGTTCTTCTTGGCAATGAACCGCGCCACATTAAGTGAGCTGAACAGCCAGCAGCGGCCGGAATGGCGCTGGTTCGTCACATCACCGTTATCGACAGTGACGGAGAACCGCCGCTGCAGACGGCGTGCGCGATCATAGTTGCGCGCCACATCATCGATGCCGGCGTTCACCACAGCGTTCATTGCGATGCGGTTCGCTTCGCGTGCGTCGAACGCAGCGCTGAGCTCATCGAGTATGACCTCGGTCAGACTCGCGGTGGACGACGCGGGGTCAAAAGCAGAGTTCATGGAAGTCGAAGCCATTACGACGGCACGCCTCACTTATTCTCGGTGGCGCCATCACCAGCGGTCTGACCGTCGGCATTTGCAGCGCCATCCTCGCCCTGCGCTTCCTGCTGAGCCTGTTCGGCGACTTTGGCGTCGGCCGCCTTCTCCTGCTGGATGTCCTGCAGCACACTGCCCATGGAACCGAACGCGTTGCTGAAAATGGACTTGAGCTCGTCCACGCGACGGGTGATCGCCGTCTCGCGGTTCTGCAGCTCCTCGATGCGCTTGTCAAGACCATCGATTTCGTCCTGCGCGGCAGCGCGGCGCTTTTCAATGGCTTCCGCAGCCTCCTTGTTTGCCTTATCGAGAATTTCCTGACGCTCGGCGTCAGCTGCCTTGCGGCGGTTTGTCGCGTACTCGTCGGCCTCGTCACGCTTAGCCTGCGCCTCGTCGAGCGTCTTCTTGGCGCTCGCCTCGGTCTCCTTGCGCTTGGCCTCAAGGTTAGCGAGCATCTCGTCGACCTTCTTCGTGGCGTCCGCTTGCTCGTCGGAAATCTTCTGACGAGACTGCTCAGCCTCCTGCGACACCTTCTTCAAGGTCTGGGTGCGCTGCACCTGGGCATCGTCGTTAATCTGACGGGCGGAAGCCTTAGCCTGGTCGGTAATCTCGTTTGCCTTGCGCTGAGCCTCGGTCATCATCTTGGCAACCTGATCACGAGCGGCGTTCACTCGCTCGTTTGCATCATCAATCGCCTTCTGAATCTGATCATTCGCTTCGGAACGACGTGCTGCAAGTTCGTCATCGGCGGCCTTGCGCTGGGCTGCGATGGCCTGGGTGCTCTGCGCCTTCTGGTCAGCGAGCTGAGTCTCCACTTTGGATTTCTCAGCTTCGAGCTGCTTGTCGTGTTCGGCGCGCTTGTTTTTCAGCTCAATCTGCAGCGACTGACGCTGATCGTTCATCTCCTTGGTGGCGGTGGACGTGATTTGCTGTGCGGACGCTTGCGCACTGCTCAGAATGGACTGCGCCTTCTCCTGCGCGTTCTTGATCGTAACGTCAGAATTCTGCTTGGCTTGCGAACGCATGCGCTCTGCATCCAACTTGGCGTTGTTGATGGTGGTGGTGGCGTTGTCCTGTGCATTCTTGCGGATGTTCTCGGCATCCTTCTTTGCACGGGCAAGCAGTTGCTTGCTAGTTTGCTCAGCAGAGGCGAGCAATTGCTGGGCGTTGGCACCCAGATTGCTGTAGGTGCTCTTCTGCGGGGTCTTCTTTGCCTTCTCCTCCTGAAGGTCCGCCTCCAGCTGAAGAATGCGGCTGTCGTAGACGCGAATCTGCTCGCGCAGCCTGTTCACGCTCTCCCTGCTGCTGGCGACGTACTCGTCGACCTTCTCCTTGTCATAGCCGCGCAGAACGGTGGGAAACATGTCATCAGCCATTTGGATGTCCTCTTCCTGGAACAACGTCCTCTTCCTGGAACCTAGGGAATGACAAACCTAGGAAACGACCGGATACAATTTGCGGCATGGCGCCGCTCACCATGCTTAACGATACCCTTTTCTCGCCCCGCGTGTCATCACTTTACGAAGCTCTCACACGATTTCCACACCTTTCGCGGCGCATCGGCGTGTCGAGAGTGTCGAACACCTCATGGCACCGAGATACCGGCTTCCTCCCTGCTGGAATCGGATTGCGAATCCAAGGAGCCGTCCTCCATCCACACTTCATCATGGTTCCAGCGGAAGAACCACCTCCAATACTCCCATGGCCAGTCAGCGCCCCATCCTATATCCCATTGGGAGCATTGCCACATTGCAATGAAGGAATACGGCAAGAACCACAGGAAGGGAAACAAGTCAATCCACCATGCAGAAGGGCCGTATTGCTGCAAAGCCCCCGAAGAGATGATGCCAGCCAGCGCACACGCAGAAATCGAGCACACCGCCAGCCCCGCCACGATGTTGCGCACTGCAAGCCCCTTCTGGGATCTCTTGTTCCAATCCACGAAATCCATGCCATGCGTCCACGGGCACACATAGACCGTCATGGTATCGCCATCAGACATCTGAGGCATGAAGTCCTCGGTCGAGATCCACGGATGCCAGCCATCGAAGCCGTGCGCGCGCACAGGAATCCTGCGTATCTCGGCCTCACCCGGATGCTTGTATTCGCACCACGGCAAGAAGAGAGTCTCGGGACCTGCCATCTTGCGCAACTTCCCCTCCACGGGATGTGACGATGAGGAGGCCATACATGCCAGCATCCATGTGCCGCGAACGAGAGGGAACAATCCGATGAACGCGGGGAACAGAATCTCCCAAATCCATCCAAACCGCCAGAAGGTGAGGGAGGAAGAATGCTGATTGGCCAGCATAATCTCGATAACGCAGCGTCCCGCGCACCCCAGTATCGTCCCAATGATGAGGACAATCACCAACGTGCTTTTTCTCAAAGCAGGCGCGGAGACAATCCGCGCGGCCATCTTCATGGGATCCACTCCCACATCGAGAGCAACAGAAGGGCCGATTCCGCCAATCTGGTCTTCAGAATCAGGACTTTCGGAAGCAAATGCCTTGGTTTCGCTTTCAATCTTCGAAAGATTGCTCTCTTGAAAGACGTAGCCGCCCGGCAAGTAGTCCCCGGGTTGGATATCCGGTGACGGCATGTCCGAGGATTAATCATTCGCACCGATCATCTCTGCCTCCCGTCAGCGCCTTGATCGCACCATAAGCTGCCCCGCCCTCTGAAACCCGAAACTGCACCACCCAGTTTGATCACCCTTTACCACCGCCCTCTCAGCCCATAGGGAATCAAGGAAAGGAAGAAGGGAGCAAAATCCAATTCCCATAACGGATCGGCGCACCATACGTCCATCAGCAAATTCCAATACTGGGGATTGCTGCCAGACGACGGAAAACCCTGCATCAATTTGCCAGGCAACGAGGTCTGCCCCCAAAAAGCGCTACCTAATGGTACCGAGGCAATGAGCAGTATCCCCAAAAGAATCTGGAAAACGCTCCGTCCGATATATCCTGCTTGACGAATCTCAAAAAAATCACGTCCTGTTCCGAAAATGCCCCACGGCGACAAATCATTGACATACACCCGGAGGGTATCGCCGACTTTCAAACGTCGTGAACGTCCCCACAGGCGCACTTTGTCATCCAAAGACCAGGGAATTCCATGCCTCTTCAACTCAACGGTGAAGAAGTAAACCTCCGACCCAAGGTCACGCATCGAATTGCACTCCACCACCGTTGCCTCCACGGCTTCCCGCCGGCGAGCGATGGCAAGGCATATAAGTCGCCAAATGCCTTTCAGAAGTGCGAACAGAGCAAAGGCCCACACGATGCAGAAAACACACCACATCGCTCCATGAATGGGGAAGTATACGTCATCGGAATGGTGATTACGATACCAGTGAGGACTGTGATGAAATCGACTCATCACGATGCTCATCTGAGTCATCATGTGAAGTGCAGAATCACACGACTTCCACATATAGTCCCTCCGCATCGCGATCGGGCGAGAATTCATCGTATACATAGTTTGCATACCGATTCATTTCATCTGCCGCCGGCGCAAGATATTTTCGGTCGACTTGAAGTTTTCTATTGGCTTCATCCACATCAGGGGCACGGAACCCATGTATGGCTCTATCAATCACTCCTTTTCTTGTTTCGAAGGTGAAGAGCGCATGGTCACCAGCCAGTCGCGCGGAGTAAAGATCGTATGTCAGCCGTATCACAGTGCTATAGCCTGATAGATACGTCGTGTAGTAACCGTTGTTTTCTTTCATATACGGATTCTGCACTGAATGAATCGCCTGGGTGATATCGCGCAAGGCCCCCACACGGAGACTGGCAACCGCAGTATCACGCAAACCAGCCTGCGTTCGATGCGATGGTCCCATGAGGTCACTCCCTTTGCTTCGTTCATCTGGAGAGATCTTCCGCGCGTCTTCCGAACGTGTATTTCGCACATGTCTCCTGCATGTGCAAATCGCGTCACTGCGATTCACGGATTCCTAAGGGAAGTCTAGCAGACAGCGTCAGGACGGCACGTAAACCGCATTGGGCGAATCGGCCAGCGATTTGTGCGCGTCCTGCCCGCAATGAGCCGCGCACGGCAATTCTCAGCCTGATGCATCAGACGTCTGTGATGCGTCAGGCTCTTTCCAATGCGTCCTTCGGAGCCTTCTGACAATATTCGACGGCCGAACGCACCACATCCTGAGTAGCGGTGATCATCTGCCCCAAGGGAATGCCGATGCGGTAGTCGCCGCTTTCATTCACCGTGGGGAAACTGACAAACCCCGCCAAAGCATCACCACGGCCGGCGCTCCAATTAAGCAACCGGTAAAACAGCGAATTGCACACATACGTGCCTGCGTCGGAACTGAGCGTCGCGGGAATCCCCTGCTCGGCGAAGACATTGAGAATCCCGCGCAACGGCAGCTGCGTCCAATACGCCGCCGGCGCCCCTGGTTCGATGGGAACCCTGCGGGGTTGCGCGTTGTCGGCGTCAGGCTTGTCGGCATCCATGATGTTTGTGGCGCACCGCTCCAAGGCGATGCTTCGGCTGGCGCGTTTAAGACCTGTGGCGATGACGATGCGGGGACGAACTTCGTCAATGGTGCTCAGCAACAATGGCCAGGCTTTGGCAAAGCTCATAGGCAACAAGACGCTGGTCACATGGATCGATGCGCCGGTGGGCGGATCTGACACGCCATCACGAGCCAAAGCCTGTGCCACTTCACGCGACGGATTCACATCGACACCCTTGTAGGCGTCGAATCCTGAAATCACCACATCGAACCGTTCCATACCACCCACTGTAGCCCAGACAGAACCGAATCGACGCGCCATTCACATGTCAACTCACATGTCGGCAAGCATCTGCTGCGCGATGCGCTTGCGCGCAAGATTGCGCACACGGCGGGCGCGCGGCGCGATTGTCTCGGCCACGTCGATATCGCCTTGAACTGTGATCTTCATATTGTCGTCCGAACCTTGCACAATCGCCACGGGCTCGTCGGGAAGATAATCGATGATGACGCGCGTGTCATCCGTCGGACGGAAGCCTTCGTCGTCAGCGGCGCGGTTGTATGCGTCGCGAATCGTACCGAAACGGAAGCACTGGGGGGTCTGTGCCCGGAATGTCGCCGCACGATCAGGCACCGCCCGCACCTTCGGCGTCTTGTCATCGCCTTCATCGGGAGTCGCCAACAGAATGGTGTCGGTGCTGGGAACTGCGACCGTGGCCGCATTCACCGAATCCAGCACTGTCACGCATTCCCCGATTACCTTGGGCGAGACGAAGGGGCGCACACCGTCGTGGATGAGCACCTTGGCATCGTGGGGAATCCCGGATTGATCCAAAAAATCGAGTGCAGCAACGGTGCTGTCGGCACGCGTCTCACCGCCAGGCACGAGTGCTCGCACCTTGGCAAAGCCACGTTCATCGATGACGCCTTCCACCGCCTCATAGACCGTGGGATTGACGACCACAACGATGTCGGTCACCTCAGGGGCGTCCTCAAACGCCTCAAGGGACCATGCGATCACCGGGCGATCGTCCACGGAAACCAACTGCTTGGGGTTCTTCGGATCGAAGCGCGTGCCAAAACCAGCGGCAAGGACTATGGCGACGACAGGGACTGTAGGCGATGATGACGTAGTGCTTTCCGACATGGTGACCATGCTAGCGTCGCACAATGACCGCGAGGAAACGCCCTTCATGCTCCTTGTGGGACAGAAACGCCCTGCGGTGGGAATACCACAACGGGTTCTCAACCGTGCACAGGCAGCGGTCCATCGCGCCAAGACGCTCTGCGAGCGCCGGATCGCCCTCGTTGTCTTGCATGCACAGTTGCTGCAGCTCCACGTCATCCTTGAGGTACGACGTCGCCGCCGCCACACGCGGCACGGCGCTTACGATGCGCTCACCTTCGATGCCCTCGGCTGCAAGCGCTTGGCGCGCAGCGGCGGCTATGTCAATGCCCGCTCCCCCGAAGCGTGTCACGGTGGCGGTTCCGGGGAATTGCATGTTGAATTCCTGCGCCATCTCGTCTCCCACCTCGTAGCATGTGCCGCAGATGCATGGACCAAGCATGGCCCTGATGCGTGCGCGGTCGGCGCCTTTCTCAATCATTTTCTCCACGCAGGCATGCACCACGCCACGCTGCAGGCCGCGTCTGCCGCAATGCGACGCAGCGATCACGCCAGAGTCCGGATCCGCATAGAGCACCGGCAGGCAATCCGCACCAAAGATGCCCAGCGGCATGCCCGTGCGCGCGCTCACCTGAGCGTCGGCATCCACATGGTAGGAATCCACCGCGCCGTCGGCCAATTCATCGGCATCCACGGCAATCGCGGAATGCACTTGGTGGATAAGCCGCAGCGGTGCGCCCATCACATGAGTGAGCCCCTCCATGTTGGCGGCCACATGTGCCGGATCGTCGCCGACCTTGGAACCGAGATTGCAAAACGCCCAATCCCCTTGCGACGCCCCGCCCAAGCGCGTGGTGAAGCGCACTTCCACGCCGGGGGCGAGCACAAGAGGAATCGTGACAGGCATCATCTGCTCAGCCAAGATACGCCAGCTCCTCATCGCTCAGCGTCACGTCACCGGCATGAAGCGAATCCACGATTGTTTGGGGACGATGGGCACCAGGAATCACGAACACATGCTCGCCCTTGGCAAGCTCCCATGCCAACACAATCTGCTGGTAGCTGACTCCGTGGTCTGCAGCGACCTTGCGGAACGGGTCGAACTTCGAATCATCATACGGATGGCGGTAGCCGCCCAGCGGGCTCCAGCACACGAATGCCAGCCCCAGCTTCGCGCAATAATCCATGGTGTCCTGCGTCTCGAGATGCACAGGGGAATACTGGTTCTGCACAGCCACGAGCTTGTCGCCCAGCACTCGACGGGCGATGTCGAGCTGTTCAATCGTCACGTTGGAAACGCCAGCCCACGCTGCCACACCCTCGTCCAGCAGCTGCTTGATGCCTGCGCAGGATTCCTCATAGGGCACCTGCGGATCATGGCGATGCAAATACAGCAGGTCGATGGTGTCAACACCCAGCGCCTGCGCGGACTGCTTGCCGTATTCAACGATGTGCTCGGGCTTGCCGTCACGCGGCCAGATCGGCTTGTCGCCGTCCCATGCCCGGCGCAGACCAACCTTCGTGGCAACAAGCACTTCATCGCGCGGACCATCCCACGTGTCGAGGGCTTCGCGCACCAGCTTCTCGCCGGTCTGTTCCTCTTCACCTGGCGTGTAATACGCCCACGCGGTGTCGAGGTGGCGGCATCCTGCGTCGAGGGCCGCATGGATGGTCTGGATGCCCACATCGTGACCACGGTTGTTTTCAATGGTCAGAGGCATTTCGCCTTGTCCGATGGCGGTGGTGGTGAAAGGTCCGATCTTACGCATGGGGATTGCCATGTCTGCTCCTTACGATTGGTGTTTCGACGATTGTTGCAACAATGGACGGCGGCACGGCCCCTGCATCAGCCCCGGCGCAGGCCGCCGAGCGGCGTCATGGGCTTCCAATCAGGGTCGTGCATGATGCGCCGCGCCGCGAGCCAGCCCTTGAGCACTTCGATGGCGCCCGGGATGAAGCCGGCGCGATCGGTGGCCACCAGGCGCGCGATCTCCCTGTGGGCCGTCACGCAGGTTCCGAGGCCGAAAAGAAGGGGCGAATAGGAGCCGCACTGCATGAGGTAGCGCGCGATGTATCCGCGGTTGCGCATGATCTGGTAGCGCTCGCGGTCGCTGCCCTTGCCCAGGCTGCGCAGGCTCATGGCCGCGCGGTCGCTGTCGGGGCGCGTGCGGGACAGGATCGCATCGTGCACGACCACGGGATTCGTGACACGGCTGGCGAGGTAACCGTAGACCGTATCGTCGCCGTACATGAAGAAGCGCGGGTCGGGTAGACCGATTTCGTCGACGACGCGGCGCGACACGAGAAGGCCTTCGAAAGACACCGCGTTGACCACGCGGTAGCCGCCGCGCCCGTAGCGTGTGCGCGGCATGGGGCTGAGCAGGCCGGTGGCCGGCGAAAAATCACCCTCGTCCGTCACCGGGTTGTCGTCCGTGTCGATGCGCACGCCCTGGATTATGTCATGCGACGGCATCCAGGCGGCGAGCTTCTCGAGGGCGTCGATGTCGACGAGCACGTCGTCGTCGAGAAGCCAGAACCACTCGGCGCCCAGCTTGTACGCCTTCTTCATGCCGGCGTTGAAGCCGCCGGCCGGACCGAGGTTCTTCGAGCGCGGCATGTACACCACGCGGTCGGTGCGCGGGTCGCCGGTCCATTCGGCGTCGTCCCACAGCGCGGCGATGCTGCGGCCGAAGTCGGCGGTGGCGCTGCGCATGGCGGGGTCGTTCGCATTGTCGACCACGATGATGCGCCACGGATGCACGTCGAGCCTTTTGAGGTTGTCGAACAGCCCCTCCATCGCCTTCGGGCGGTTGTAGGTCACGATGACGATGGCCAGGCGGCGCACCGCCGCGGCTGCCTGGGACTCGTCATCCAAATCATCTGCGGAATGCGGCGTCATGCCATCTGTGGAAGCACTCATGGCTACCATTCTACGCAGGTGGGCGCGCGTCGGCCGCCTACCAGAGACATACGATCGCGATGTAGTCCCAGTCCCCCTGCACGGCGATGTCCCAGTACCGGTACACGCGATCGGTGAGCACCGTGGTCGACATCTGTCCGTTGTCCAATTTGCTGGGAGTATGCGAATTCCATTCGCCTATCACCGTGGTTCCCTGGCCGCCTGCCGCCTTGTACCCGACGTTGGCGAAATGCTGGTAGGTGGTACCCTGGCCGGGGCTTCTGGTGTCCACGCCCAGATATGAGGCCTTGCCGGTCTGGGTATCGTACCTGAAGTACATATGCTCGTTCCTGTCCCTGATCGTCTCGGCGAGGTCCTCCTCGGTGGGTTTGTCGTACAAGGTCTCCACTTGTATCACGGCGGTGCGCGCATTGGTCTGGTTCGCCGCCAGACGCGCCGCACCTACCACTCGGTGATACAGCGGAACGCTCACGGACACAAGGATTGCGATGATGATGACTACGACGAGGAGCTCGACAAGGGTGAATCCGCTTTGGGACACACGTGTCCCGGAACGACGGCCGGCCTGCATACGGCGTTCGTCAGAACGACATCGCCCGTCGAATACATCCCGCACATCCCCTAAAAGACATCCCTCCCGCTCCATGGATGCCCCTCCTCTCCGCAAAGGATCTTCCATCATGGTCCATCGCCGGTCCATCCGGCATTCATTCCGAATGGCTTGGGGCTCCGCCTCGCGCCCGGCATGAAATACATCTCTTTATATGCAGAAATTATACTCTCGGAACCGCACGATCCAATCCATCCCCAGCCCCGATCAGGCCGTCGCACCGCCGGGTCATCGCATGCGTCTGACCGTGCGCATGATTCGCTCGCGGATGTCTCGCGGATCCATGCCTTCGGGTTCGCGGAAACGCGCGAGAGGCACGCCAGCATCGGCGAACATCGCCTCAACCTGCCGGTCACGCTCCACACGTTCGGGGCGGTCATGGGTCGGATCGTCAAGCTCCACGGCGCAGAAAACCGCGAGCGTCCGCGCATCCACGATTACGTAATCCACGGATTTCCCGTTCGTCTGGCCACGCGCCGCCGCCCAGTTCTGCCCCTTGATGCGTTCGTCGAGAAGCGAGGAGATATGGATCTGCGGGAAAATCAGGTAGTCGCGCCCCAAGGCGTCCTGCAGCACGCGGAAGAACCATTCCTCGCGCCGCGTCATGACGGAGCGCCGCGCCCGGTAGCGGTAGCGCGGGCGGCGCGGGCGGCGGCGCGACAGCAGCCAGATGGCGAGCACAAGCGCCACGATGGCCGCGACGACGATTCCCATCGACGCCGCGTCCGACGGCGCCTGCTCCCCTCCGTCCGCCAGCAGAGACGCGGCGACGCCGAAGGCTGTCACAAGATCATAAGAAGGCACACGCATATCCTAGCCGCGCGCCGGGAGCACGATTCCGCCGCCGGGAGCGCGGCATGCAAAAAGGCGGGACCCGAAGGCCCCGCCCTGCAGATTCAACCGGTTATTCCAGTCCGGTCAGCCGGACCGCTGACCGGTTCCGACTAGTCCTCGAACGGATCGAAGTCGCGGCGCACACGGCGACGCGGACGCTCCGTGCGCTCCTGGCGCTCAGCGCGATACTCGTCGTACTGGTCATCCACGGCGTAGCGCGGATTGCGGTCGTTGCGACGGCCTCCACGGCGATCGTCACGGCGATCATCGCGGTCAAAACGATGACCCCGACCACCACGGCGATCATCCTGGTCATCGCGGGTGTCGCGATCGGAATAACGGTCGGAGCGGCGCTCGCGACGGTCATCGCGATCGTAATCATCGCGATCATCATAACGACGTCCACGGCCGCCACGGCGGTCATCGCGATCGGAACGGCGGTCATCGCGGTCACGGTCGTCACGGTCGTCATAACGGCGGCCTCGGTCGGAACGCTCGAAGCGACCACCACGGTCTGCGCGGTTGTCACGCTCGGAGCGCTCGGGACGGTTCGATTCCTGATTCTCGAAACCGGGGATCGCCAGGGAGATCTTGCCGCGGTCGTCCACGGACTGCACGACGACCTCGACCTCGTCGCCTTCCTTGAGCACGTCCTCGACTGCGTCGATGCGCTGTCCGTCGGTGAGGTTACGGATCTGCGAAATGTGAAGCAGGCCATCGGTGCCAGGCGTGAGGTTGACGAACGCGCCGAAGCTCGTGGTCTTCACAACCTTGCCGTTGAAGTGCTCGCCGACCTGAGGCACATGCGGGTTCGCGATCGAGTCGATGATGTCGCGAGCCTTCTGCGCTGCTTCGCCACCTTCGGAGGAGATGTACACGGTGCCGTCATCCTCGATGGTGATCTCAGCGCCAGTGTCTTCCTGAATCTGGTTGATCATCTTGCCCTTGGGGCCAATGACCTCACCGATCTTCTCGACCGGCACGCTCATCGTGATGATGCGCGGTGCGTACGGGCTCATCTCATCGGGCTCGGAGATGCACTCGTTGATGACGTCAAGAATCGTCTGGCGTGCTTCATGAGCCTGCTGCAGAGCGCCGGCGAGGATATCAGCCGGAATGCCGTCAAGCTTGGTGTCCAGCTGCAGCGCAGTGATGAAGTCAGAAGTGCCGGCGACCTTGAAGTCCATGTCGCCGAAAGCATCCTCGGCGCCCAGGATATCGGTGAGGGTCTTGTAGACCATCTGGCCATCGACTTCGCCGGAGACCAAGCCCATGGCGATGCCTGCGACCGGCGCCTTCAGCGGCACGCCAGCGTTGAGCAGCGACAGCGTGGATGCGCACACAGAGCCCATGGAGGTCGAGCCGTTGGAACCAATGGCTTCGGAGACCTGGCGGATGGCGTAGGGGAACTCTTCACGGCTGGGCAGCACCGGCACGAGAGCCTTCTCAGCGAGGGCACCATGGCCGATTTCGCGGCGCTTGGGAGAGCCCACGCGACCGGTTTCGCCGGTCGAATACGGCGGCATCTCGTAATTGTGCATGTAGCGCTTCGTGGTCGGACCGCTCAGCGCATCAATCTGCTGTTCCATCTTGAGCGTGTTGAGCGTAGTGACGCCCAGGATCTGGGTTTCGCCGCGCTGGAACAGTGCGGAGCCATGGGCACGCGGCACAATGTCGACTTCGGCGGACAGCGTGCGGATCTCACGCAGGCCACGGCCGTCGATGCGGTAGTCCTGGGTCAGGATGCGGCGACGCACAATCTGGCGCT
>CAYVHC010000022.1:0-17115 GCA_964451025.1 uncultured Bifidobacteriaceae bacterium | reverse complement strand
GGGAGATGACCGAGTGGAACACCTTGCCGCGGAACGCTTCGTAGATGCGCTGCATGACCTCTTCGGAATGCAGCGTGTGCGTATACATCGTGACGAGCACGCCATAGACCTTGAGGCTGGGGTTGATGCGCGACTTGACCTTGTCGATGGATTGCATGAGCAGGGCGACGCCGCGCAATGCGAAGTATTCGGCGGCGACAGGGATGATGACGCCGTCCGCGGCGGTCAGCGCGTTGACGGTGAGCAGGCCGAGGGACGGCTGGCAGTCGATGATGATGCAATCGTATTCGTCGCGCAAGGGGCGCAGTGCGCTCGCCAGGCATTGCTCGCGGCCCACCTCGGTGACGAGCTGGACTTCGGCGGCGGACAGGTCGATGTTCGCCGGGATGATGTCGAGGTCGGGGAAGCGCGTGTGCATCACGACGTCGTGTACGTCCATGGATGTGTCGAACAGCGCGGTGTACACGGTCTTGTCGACGTCGTTCGCATTGATGCCCAGACCCACGGTGGCGGCGCCCTGCGGATCGAAATCGACGATGAGCGTGCGACGGCCGTATTGGCTCAGCGCACCGGCGATGTTGATGGACGACGTGGTCTTACCCACGCCGCCCTTTTGGTTGCACATGGCGATGATGGTCGCCGGCCCGTGGCTTTCGAGCTTGCGGGGGGCGGGGAAAGTCTGGTATTCGCGTCCAAGCAGATCTGTAGGCATACCGCCAAGGTTAGCAAGCAAACTAGCCAAAATCCAAGGATTTGTATTACAAAGTAATATACTGGATGGTCTTTTGGCGGCATACCAACGAAAATGCCACTTCTGGCATGGTGGTGTCTCATGCCACGTTTACAATCGCAGTGGTTTTCATTAGACCTGACATGACCCGGCAAACATCTTTCCGGGAAAGCACCGAAGCTCCCACCGAGACGTCACTGCGCCCGCAGTGCGCCACAAGAGGGGAGTCCACATCGGGCAGTCGGCGCAGGAATCAGAAAGAGGTACAGATGGCTGTTCGCTCGGACATTCGCAATGTGGCAATCGTGGCACACGTTGATCACGGCAAGACCACGCTCGTCAACGCAATGCTCCAGCAATCCCACGTGTTCAATGAGCGTGAGGAAGTGCCTGATCGTGTCATGGACTCCGGTGACATCGAGCGCGAGAAGGGCATCACGATCCTCGCCAAGAACACCGCCGTGCGTTACACTGGCCCGCTCGCCGCCAAGATGGGCGAGCCCGACGGCATCACGATCAACGTTGTCGACACCCCCGGCCATGCCGACTTCGGCGGTGAGGTCGAGCGCGGCATCTCGATGGTCGACGGCGTCGTGCTGCTCGTCGACGCTTCCGAAGGCCCGCTGCCGCAGACCCGCTTCGTGCTGCGCAAGGCCCTCGAGGCCAAGCTCCCGGTCATCCTGTGCATCAACAAGACCGACCGTCCCGACGCCCGCATCTCCGAAGTCGTCTCCGAGACCTCCGACCTGCTGCTCGGCCTGGCGCAGGACGTCACCGAGGAAGGCGTGGACCTCGACCTTGACTCCCTGCTCGACCTGCCGGTGATTTACTGCGCGGCGAAGGCAGGCTACGCGTCCGTCAACCAGCCGGCGGACGGCGCTCTGCCTGACAACGACAACCTCGAGCCGCTGTTCGAATGCATCCTCACGAACATCCCCGCCCCTGAGTACGAGGAAGGCGCGCCGCTGCAGGCGCACGTGACCAACATCGACGCCTCCGACTACCTGGGCCGCCTCGGCCTCGTGCGCATCTACAACGGCACGCTCGAGAAGGGCAAGCAGTACGGCCTGTCCCGCGTCGACGGATCCATCGAGAACTTCAAGCTCACCGAGATCCTGCGCACCGAAGGCCTTGACCGCGTGCCCGCGCAGACCGCAGGCCCCGGCGACATCGTGGCAATCGCAGGCGTGAGCGACATCATGATCGGCGAAACGATTGTCGATCCCAACGATCCCAAGCCCCTGCCGCTCATCCACGTCGACCCGCCGGCAATCTCCATGACCTTCGGCACCAACGATTCGCCGCTGGCCGGCACCGAAGGCAAGGACCACAAGCTCACCGCCCGTATGCTCAAGGACCGCCTTGACCGCGAGCTCATCGGCAACGTGTCGATCGAAGTGCTGCCCACCGAACGCCCTGACGCATGGGAGGTGCGCGGCCGTGGCGAACTCGCCCTCGCCGTGCTCGCCGAAGAGATGCGCCGCGAAGGCTACGAGCTCACCGTCGGCCGCCCGCAGGTGGTCACCAAGCTCGTGGACGGCAAGGTGTATGAGCCTATGGAGAACACGACCATCGACTGCCCCGAGGAATACATGGGCGACATCACGCAGCTCATGGCCGCTCGCAAGGGCCGCATGGACTCCATGACGAACCACGGCTCTGGCTGGGTGCGCATGGAGTTCACCGTGCCCTCCCGCGGCCTGATTGGCTTCCGCGCGCAGCTGCTGTCGAAGACCCGCGGCACCGGTATCGCCGCCTCCATCTCCGCCGGCTACGCCCCGTGGGCAGGCGACATCGTGGTGCGCCAGAACGGCTCCATGGTGTGCGACCGCCAGGGCAAGGCAAGCCCGTATGCCATGCAGCGCCTGCAGGCGCGCGGCGACTTCTTCGTGCAGCCGCAGTCGCCGGTGTATGAAGGCCAGGTCGTGGGCGTTGCCAACAAGCCCGGCGACATGGACGTGAACATCACGCTCGAGAAGCACATGACCAACATGCGTTCCTCCACCGCTGACGTGCTCGAGACCCTGACCCCGCCGATCCAGATGAGCCTGGAGGAGTCGCTCGACTTCGCCAACGACGACGAGTGCGTCGAGGTCACGCCTGAATCCGTGCGCGTGCGCAAGATCATCCTCGACCGCGAGGCATGGTACAAGTGGAACGCCAAGCAGCGTCGCGCCAACAAGGCGGCCGCCAACAACAACTGAGTCCGCTGACGGTGGATTCACCAGCAGCAAGCGGTCGGTGACCGCGCCGCTGCACATGCCGCTGCACACACCGCTGCACACACCGCCGGTCCGTGCATCCCAATCCTTACAGGGGTGCATCGGCCGGCGGTTTTGCATATGGGCCGACGATGGCGCGCTTTGTTCCATGCGTGCTGATGGTAATGTAATGCTGACGGCGTGCTTGCAGACACTCGATGAGGAGCCATGCTTTTGGCGACAGGGGAGAGCTGACGCCGGGGATAACTCCGAAAAGATCGGCGCTGAGAGCTAACCCCGCAGAGAGGGACGCCGACCAGACGAACGCAAGGGAGATAACGATGGATGATTCTTATCGGTCCGCAGGTGTCGGCGATGACGCGACCCATGTGAGTGGATCGTTCGGTGATGGAATCTCTCGGGACGGTTCGGGGGATTTCGCGTCGAATCCCGCCCAGTCTTCATCCGCTGTTCCGGTTTATGGTGCGCAGGATTACGGTGCGCAAGCTTATGGCGCGCAAGCTTATGGTGCGCAAGCATATGGTGCGCCGATGCCCGCTGTTCCGGTCTATGGCGCTCCGGTCTATGGCGCCTCTGTTCATGGCGCTTCCGCCGATGCCGCTACGACCCCTGCCGTGATTCAGCCCGCCCCGCCATCTCTCAGCCAAGCATATGTATGGACCGACCCGCAGGCAGCCGCCAACCAACTCCCATCGTTCGGCACGCAAACATACCAGCCGGTGTATGGCCAGCCTGTCGTCACGCCCGCCTATCCCCAGTTCCATGCCCCTGAGGGCGGTCCGCGGCAGCAGCCGAACGCCACCGGCACGAAGAAAGCCATCATCGCGCTCATCGTCATCGTTGCCGTCATCGCCGCCATGCTGGGAGTCAATGCCGTGCAATCCAGACTCGACACCCCCCAGGCGACGATCGAGACATACATGACCGCTCTCAAAGAGGGGCGTTTCGCGGATGCACGGGAGATGGAAAGCGGCACCGGGGCGTCCCTCACCGATGACCAGGCGGTGCTGCTCGCCAACGATACGGTTCCCGATCCGTCGCAGCGCATCAGTGATTTCACCATCAAGCCCGCTGGTAAGGGCAACTCACGCACGCGCAAAAGCTACGATGTCACGTTCACCCTCAACGGCTTGCCTTACACGAACACGATTTCGTGCATCAAGACGAACGGCGAATGGAAGCTCACGGATTCGCTGCTTTTCACGCTCAAGCTGAAGGGCATGGACAGCGTGGGCACGGTGAGCGTCAATGGCAAACAGGTGAGCTCGGCGAATGCATGGGACGCTTCCCGCAACTCCGCCAGTGGATCGGGGCTGTCTTATTACCAAGACCGATACGATGCGCTGGACACCGACACGATCGAACTCGCCGCATACCCCGGCGTCTATGCAGGCTCCGCAGCGACGGATTCGACATACCTTTCCGTCACGGTCGATGGCACCGCTGCGGTCACGTCATCGGTCGCGCCCACCATCACGTTCAGCGCAACTCCCACCGATGAGCTTGTGGCGCAGATCAAACAACAGGTGCGCGGCAAATACGAAGCGTGCTTCGCCCAGCTGTCGGCAGGCAACTACGGCAGCAGCGAATGCTCCGCCGTCGGTATGGGCAGCGTCAGCGGTGTCACGGTATCCGTCACCGGCGACATGGAGCTGACGGCGGATGACGTGACTCTTGTTCCTTCCGATGCGGTCCACTCACTGGATTACGGCGATGCAGACCAATCGGTGCCAGCGGGCGCGGTGCGGGGCACGTTCATCGGGGAGCTGCCGATCACATATGAGTATTCCGGCACATATGAGTATTCCGGGGACGAAAACATGCTCGGAGGATACTCATTCGATGGGGAGTCATATAACGGGGAGTCATATGACGAACCCGTATACGGCGAGTTCACCATCAATAACGGTGTGATCACCGTCGAGCTGTGATGCATGCGCGTAGCGCCGCTGCCCATGTCGCGACCCCATAGGTCGCGGCTGGGGGCATACTGGAACGTATGAGCAATGCCGATGAAACGCAACGCAAAGGCCCGCGCATTTTCCGCGGCGCGCAAGGCGACACGGATCCCGCCCGCCTGCCGTGGAGCTACCGGCACGGTACGGCGCTCGCCATCACAGTCACCATCGTGAGCGCCGTCGTCGCCGCAGTGCTGGGCACCATGGCCCATCGCGCCGGACTGCGCCACAACATTCCCTACGGCTTGGTGCTCGCGCTGGCGATCATGGTGGTGTCCGCATGGAGCGCCCGCGCACGCACCGGCGAGTGGGGTCTTGCCATGCACTTCATCACGTCGCTGGCGGTGCTGATGGAACTGACCAGTTTCAACGGCGGACGCACCTACCTGATGGTGGGCGGCACGTCGCTGTTCCCCACATGGATTGGGCAACAGATTTCGTACTTGTGGCTGTATGGCGCAGTGGCGGTGCAGATTGTCATCGCCTTGCTGCCCCGCGCGGTGTTCGTCATTGAACCGCGGGAGGATTCCGTCGGGGCCGATGATGACGCGGATGCTGACGATGGCATCGATGTCGCCGATGCCGCTGAGGGCGCTGATGCCGCTGGGAGCGCTGAGCGCGATAAGACGGATGACGGGACGGCTGCTGGGGCTGCCGTCGCGACGGGACGCGTCACGGACGGCGATGCACGAAGCGAGGCGAGCCGCTCATGAGCCGTGCACTCCCGAAGCCTGACGCACACAGCCATTCCGGCACAAGCGAGCGCCCCGACACGAGTGGGTGCCCTGACGCTCATAGGCACGATGCTGCCGCCCGCCGCACCTTGTATTACCTTGGCCCGCGCGGAACCTTCACCCATCAGGCTGCCATGGCGGTGATCCCCAGGCTCACGGCCATCTGCGGCGCGGCGTTTGACGCTCAGCCCGCAGATACCGCTGTGCAGATTTTCGAACACGTCGAGAACGGCGATGGATTCGGCATCGTTGCATGGGAAAACAACGTGGAAGGTTACGTGGTGCCCAACCTCGATGCACTGCTTGATGCCCGCGCGGTGCTGGGCATCGAGAGGGTGGCGGTGGATGTGAGCTTCGACGCATTCGTGCGTCCGGACCATGGCACGCTCACCGAAGCGACCGCTCATCCGCATGGATTGGCACAATGCTCAGGGTTCATCCGGCGCAGGGGATTGGCGATTTGCCCCGCTGATTCGAATGCCGCCGGATGCCGTGACGTCACACGCAACCAAGTGGCGTTGGGGCCCAGCCTGTGCGGGCAGCTGTATGGCCTGGAAACCTTGGAACGCGGCGTGCAGGATTTCCAGGGCGCTCGCACGGAATTCCTCGTCATCGCGCCCCGCGCCGAAGGCCACGCATACCTGCGGGCGGTGCGTGCGGAGGATGGCGACGACCCGGATGGTTACGAGTCGATCCTGGGGCTCGTGCCCCTAAGCACCGGCCCTGGTGTGCTCGCCGACTTGCTGGATGTGCTGCGTGACGCGGGGTTGAACATGACGAGTTTCATCTCACGCCCCATCAAGGGCCGCGACGGCACTTACAGCTTCGTCGCCACGATTGATTCGGCGCCGTGGAAGCCGGTGTTCCGCACTATTCTGCGTGACCTGACAGGGACCTCCACATGGGCGAAGACCCTTGCGGTGTATCCCCGCCTCACCCGGCCCAATCCGCCGGTGAGCGTATGGATGCTTCCCGAAGGGGGCGTGGGGCCTAGTGATTATGTGGCTGTGGGCGCTTCAACGCCAGATTCACCGCTGCCAGACGCATCGGTGCCGGGCGACATGACTATGAGAGAGGACGCCAGAAACAAGGCGGAGGAGGAACTGCTGTGGAAGTGATCGTGGACGGGCTGAACAAGGACCTTTCCACTCTGAGCGTGGGCATCGCCGGACTGGGGCTGATCGGAGGCTCGCTCGCCCGGCGTTTCGCGCAGGCGGGTGTGCGCACGCTCGCCTGGAACCATCACGACACCCCGTATGCCGATGCGCGCGCCGCGGGCATCGAATGCGTCGATTCCCTCGAGGACCTCGCCATGTCCGGCGTCGATGTGTTGTTCCTGTGCACGCCGCTGCGGGCGATGGAAGACATGCTGGACGTGATTGCCCCGCACCTTCCGCCGGCGACGACGCTCAGCGACGTGGGCAGCGTGAAGATGCGCGTGCATGATGCGGTGGTGGCGGCGGGATTGGGACGCCAGTACGTGGGCGCGCATCCGATGGCGGGCTCCGAATTCTCCGGATTCCAGTCGTCGAGCGCCGCATTGCTGGATTCGGCGCTGTGGGCGATCACCTTCGATGACACCACCGACTACCTGCGCTATCTGCTCATGGCGCGCATCATCACCGACACCTTGGGCAACACGTTCATCGGATTGGACAACGCCACGCATGACGCGGCGGCCGCGACCATCAGCCACATGCCGCATGTCGTGGCGACGGCGATGGTGAACCTGCTGCAGGATTCGCCCGAATGCAACGTGGCAGCGGCATTGTCAGCGGGATCATGGCGCGATATGACGCGCGTGGCGCTCACCGATCCCGACCGCACCCAGGCGATGGTGGAAGAGAACCCCGCGAACGTCGCCGCGCTGGTGCGCGAGATGGCACAACGGCTCACCGACGTGGCGGATTTGCTCGACGACCCCGACAACCATGGGCTTGAACTCACCGGATTCTTCCGCAAAGCCGACCCCTACCGCCGGTTCAAGCAGGCGCAGCGGGATGGGCGGCCGATGGATGCGGATGAACTGACGGTGACATCGCGCTCCTGGCGTCACGAACTCGTCGAATCCGCACGCCGTGGCGAGCGCATCACGCGTGTGCGGGGCATCCGCACGTTCGATGTGCAGTGGCAGCACGTGGACGACTGACTCCCGTCCCGTCGTCGCTCCGTCTTCCCATGCCTCTGGGCTCCGTCGGACAGGTCTGATGCGCCATCAGGAGCGGTGCATGCGCCGTTCGGGAATGGGCTTGAGCCGCACGATGACGGCAGCATCGATAGTGACCTGCGCGGCGGGGCGGCGTCCGTCCGCGGAGGGATCGCGGTCCAGCACGAGCGTCGTGCCGTCCCACGAGACCACGTGCCCCAGGAAGTCACGGTAGGTGCGCCGTCCCGTGCGTTCGTCGATTCCCGCATCCGTGCGCACGACGATGCGCGCGCCCTGCGGTATCGTCGCCGGAAGCAGGGGATGGCGCTGTGGTTGAGGCGTATCTTCGAAAGAGGTCATGTAGCTCACGATAGGAGGAACGCGGCATGAATGCATCCAGTGCATCTGATGGGTCTAGTGCATCCCATGTTTCTCATGCTTCCTCAAGGCGCATCCCGCCCACGCAGCGCATTCGGGTCATGGAGCAGATGCCGCCCACACAGCGCATCCCGGTTGCAGGCCGAGTGGCGGACACGCAGCCCTTGCCGACAACGCGGGTGCTGGCGGGCGCCGACGCTGCGCTGGACTCGTTCCTTGCCTATCAGAAGATCAACAAGGGACTGTCGGCCAATACAATCACGTCGTATTCCTCGGACATCGGCGCATGCCTCGACGCATTGGAATCCCAAGGGGTGCGTGCCTTGGGCGACGTCACGCTCGACGATCTGCGCACGTGGATCGCATCCGAGGCGGGCAACCACGCCAAATCGAGCATGGCACGCAAAATCGTGGCGGTGAGGTCCTTCTTCGAATACTGCGCGGTCCACGGCATCATCGCCTCCGATCCGGCGCAGAGCCTCACCACGCCCAAGCTGCCGCAGACACTGCCTGCGGTGCTCACGCCGGAGCAGGCGCGCACGATGATGGATGCCGCGGATGCACGCGCCGCCCAGGCTGAGCGCGCCGCCCGATCCGATGAGCGCGAGGAAGCGATCGAAGTGCGGGACGCGGCGATTGTCGAGGTGCTCTATGCCACGGGGATCCGAGTCGCCGAACTCGTGTCGCTCGACATCGCCGACATTGATTTTTCGCAACGCACCCTGCGCGTCACGGGCAAGGGCAACAAGACGCGCGTCGTGACTTTCGGGGCGCCCGCTGCCCGCGCCTTGCAGGAATGGCTGGACACGGGGCGTCCCCTCATTGTCGCGCATGCCGGCAACCCCGGCAACGCCAGTCGGGGCAGCCAGAGCAGGCGGGCATCCGCGGCGGCGGACGCCCGCAACGCCGTGTTCCTGGGCGCGCGGGGAGGCCGCCTCAACCAACGGCAGGCGCGGGAGGCCGTGCACAAGGCGGCGCAGCAGGCGCAGGTGCCCGACGTGTCGCCTCACGCGCTGCGGCATTCGGCAGCCACGCATCTGCTGAGCGGGGGAGCGGACCTGCGCGAAGTGCAGGAGCTGCTCGGCCATTCGTCGCTGCGCACCACGCAGCGCTACACGCACGTCTCCATCGACCAATTGCGCGCCACCTACCGGCAGGCATTCCCCCGCGCTTGATTTTCATATCAATTCGTTCGGGTACGCCCCGTGGTAGGTTGACACAACGTTATATCTGGCAAAATCCAGATGCCGGCGAGACCGGCTTGGCGCATGCGGCGAGACGAAAGCGGCGTGCGCACCGAGGTTTGCGGGTCACGGCAGCGCCACGGCGCGCAAACACAGGCTTGCAGGAGGAGAATATGCGCTTGCGTTCGAAGCTTGTCGCAGCGGCTGCTTGTGTCATGGCCGTCATCTTGCCCTTGGGCGCGTGTTCCGGATCGCAATCCGCGTCGCGCGACGACGGCAAGATGATCATCAGCTACTATGCCAGCGAACCGCAGAACCCGCTCATTCCGGGGGACACGAACGAAACGGGCGGCGGCCACGTCATCACGATGCTGTATGCGGGGCTTGTGGGATACGACAAGGACGGCAACCCCGTCAACGAAGTCGCCAGGTCCATCACGCCCCACAAAGACAACACGGTGTTCGACATCGTGCTCAACGACGACTGGACGTTCACCGACGGCACGCCCGTCACGGCGCAATCCTTCACCAAGGCGTGGAGCTACACGGCCAACGCCACCAATGCGCAGATGGAGGCGAGCTTCTTCGCGCCCATCAAGGGCTATGACAAGCTCCAAAGCGGCAATGAGCCCTCGGACGAGCAGCTGGAAGGCCTCACGGTCATCTCGGACTACGAGTTCACGGTCACGCTCACCGCACCCTCCTCTACGTTCCCGGTCATGCTGGGCGGCAACGCGTTCTATCCGCTGCCCGAAAGCTTCTACGCCGACCCGGACGCCTACGGCAGCAATCCGGTGGGCAACGGCCCCTACAAGTTCGTGTCGTGGACCCACAACCAGGACATCCTCGTCGAACGCAACGATTCCTACCATGGTGCGTTCCCCGCGAAGAACGACGGCATCGACTTCGTGATCTACACGGACATCGACACCGCGTACTCCGACGTGCAGGCCGGCAACCTCGACTTGCTCGACGCCATCCCCGCGTCCTCCGCGGTCACGTTCCAATACGACCCGACCGTGCAGGCGGTCAACAACCCCGGCTCCGTCATCCAGACGTTCACGTTCCCCTCCGACATGCCGCATTTCGGCAATGACGAGGAAGGGCACCTGCGCCGCCAGGCGGTGTCGATGGCGATCAACCGCGACACCCTGTGCAAGAAGATCCTCGGCGGCACCGCGACGCCCGCCACCGACTTCCTCTCGCCGGTCACCCCTGGGTATTCCACCAGCCTCCAAGGGGCGGACGTGCTCTCGTACAACCCCGACAAGGCGCGCGAACTGTGGGAGGAGGCGAACGCCATCAACCCGTGGAACAACGACACCGACGTGCTCAAGTTCAGCTACAACGCCGACAACAACGCCGCCAAGAGCCTGTACGAGGCGGTGGCGCACTTCATCTCCAACAACCTGGGCATCAACGCCACCACGAACCCGATCGCCACGTTCTCGGAATTCCGCAAGGAAATCACCGACCGTCAGCTCAAGACGCCGTTCCGCACCGGATGGCAGCCGGATTACCCCGCCGCCGACAACTACCTCGTGCAGCTGTATGATTCCGCCGCGGCGGACGGCAATGGTTCGAACGACGGCGATTACAAGAACCCCGACTTCGACGCGCTCATGGACAAGGCCGCGCAGGCGCCTTCCATCGACGAAGCCAACAAGTACTACCAGCAGGGCGAGGAATTGTTGCTCAAGGATCTTCCCGCCGTGCCACTGTATTACGCCAACGCCGCGATGGTCAGCGCGACAGGCGTGCACAACGTCGAGACGAACTGGATGAACATGCCGGTTCTGCAGGACGTTACGAAAGACGTCACGAAGGAGTAGCAACGCATGGGAAAGTACATTGCACGGCGCATCCTGCAGATGATCCCGGTGGTCATCGGCACGACGCTGCTCATCTACGCGCTGGTGTTCGCGCTGCCGGGAGACCCGGTCACCGCGATGTTCGGCGAAAAGCCGGTCAATGACGCGGTGCGCGAGCAGATCCGCCAGGAATACAACCTCGACAAGCCGTTCATCGTCCAGTACGTGCTGTTCCTCAAGAACGCGCTCACGTTCAACTTCGGCATGACGTTCTCCGGCAGGCCCGTCATCGACGTGATCGGCGAGGCGTTCCCCGTCACAATCCGCCTGGCGCTCATGGCATTCGTTTTCGAAGGCGTGTTCGGCATCATCTTCGGCATCATCGCCGGCCTGAAGAAAGGCACGTGGGGCGATTCGGTCATCCTCATCGTCTCGCTGCTGCTCATCTCCGTGCCGACGTTCGTCACCGGCTTCGTCTTCCAGTACCTGTTCGGCGTCAAGTGGGGCATCCTGCCCGTCACCGCCGGACGCAACCCCGGGTTCATTGACCTGCTCATGCCGGCGTGCGTGCTCGGATCGGTGTCGATGGCATACATCATCCGCCTCACACGCACCGAAGTGGCATCCAACAAGACGGCGGACTACGTGCGCACCGCACGCGCCAAGGGTATGTCGAACCGCGCCGTCACCATGCGCCACATCCTGCGCAACTCGCTGATCCCCGTCGTCACCTACTTGGGTGCGGACCTGGGCAGCCTCATGGGCGGCGCCATGATCACCGAGCGCATCTTCAACATCCAGGGCGTGGGCAACACGCTGTGGCAGGCGATCCTGCGCGGCGAAGGCACGCTCGTCGTCTCCATCGTCACGCTGCTCGTGCTCGTGTTCGTCGTTTGCAACCTGATAGTCGACCTTCTGTACGCGGTGCTCGATCCGCGCATCCGGTACGCGTGAGAGGAGGAGTACCCATGACCGACACCACGTCATCGAAATCCGCATCCCAGTCCGCCCAGGCTGTGCAGCCCGCGGCATCCGCGGCATCCACCGCAGCAGAAACGTCCGCCGCGACGGGCGCCCTGCGCGCGCTTCCCGGCCAGGAACGCTATGTGGCGCCCGCCGATGAAACGCCGTTGCAGGCGGTCGACAGCATCGACGAATCCGCACCCGCCACCAGCATGTGGGCGGAAGCCTGGCGCACGCTGCGACGCAACCCGCTGTTCATCATCGCCGCCGTGCTCATCGTGCTCGTGCTGCTCGTGGCGCTCTTCCCCACGCTGTTCACCAAAGGCGACCCCACGTATTGCGACCTGGAGCATTCGCTCGATCCCAGCGGCCCGGGCCATCCCTTCGGCTATGACCTGCAAGGCTGCGACGTCTACACGCGCACCGTCTATGGCACGCGCGCCTCGCTGTCCGTGGGCGTGCTCACCACGCTGCTCGTCGTCGTGGCGGGCGGGCTGATCGGAGCGCTCGCCGGCTACTTCGGCGGCTGGGTCGATGCGCTGCTCAGCCGCATCACCGACATCTTCTACGCCATCCCGCTGCTGCTGGGCGCCATCGTCGTGCTCCAGATGTTCCGCACGTCGGAATCCATCTGGAAGGTCGTGCTCGTGCTCGCGCTGTTCGGATGGGTGTCGGTGGCACGCATCACGCGAAGCTCCGTCATGGAAGCTAAGAACCTCGAGTTCAACACCGCCTCCCGGGCGCTCGGCGCCTCCCGCGCACGCAACCTGTTCCGCCATGTCATCCCCAACTCCCTGGCGCCGGTCATCGTCGTCGCCACCACGTCGCTGGGCACATACATCGTCTCGGAAGCCACGCTGAGCTTCCTGGGCATCGGCCTGCCCAGCACCGTCGTCAGCTGGGGCGGCGACATCTCCGCCGCACAGAACCTGCTGCGCGTCGACCCGGCCGTGCTGTTCTGGCCGTCGCTGGCGCTCGCCATCACCGTGCTGTCGTTCATCATGATGGGCGACGCGGTGAGGGACGCGCTCGACCCCAAGAGCCGCACGCTGTGACGCCTTTTGCTGATTCATTGCAGACCATCACGTTGAGGAACGTTAAGGACGAATCATGACCGACACCATTTCGCACAATTCCGCGGATCAGCACACCCGCACGCACGACCGCAACGGCGTGCACGGCGTGCACGGCGCACAGACGCGCGCACCCGAGCCGCTGCTCGAGGTCAAGGACCTTCAGGTCCAGTTCACCACGAGCGCCGGCACGGTCACCGCCGTGCGCGATTCCAGCTTCACCGTGTATCCGGGCCAGTGGGTGGCCATCGTGGGCGAGTCCGGATCGGGCAAGTCCACGTCCGCCATGTCCGTCATCGGCCTGCTGCCCGGCACCGGCCGCGTCACCGGCGGCAGCATCCGCCTGCATGGCGAGGACATCACGCACGCCAGCGCCAAGCAGCTCGAGCAGATCCGAGGCAGACGCATCGGACTCGTGCCGCAGGACCCGATGAGCAACCTCAACCCCGTGTGGCGCATCGGCACGCAGGTGAAGGAAGCCATCGAAGCCAACGGCATGAGCGTCAAGCGCGAGAAGCGCTCCACGCTCGCCCATGGCATCGCCGACGCCGAAAACGCGCCGGCGGGGCAGGGCCAGGCGGACGACGAGCTGTTCCTCGGCTCCGCGCAGCGCCCTGCGCTCATGGATGCCGCACGCGCAGCCGTGCGCACCGCGAACCCCAACGCCACGGATGCCGACATCGACCGCGTGATGGCTGGTTTCGAAGCCGAATGGGACGCCGGCTCCATCACGCGCGGCGCCGTCGTGCGCGACCTTGCCAAGCAGGGCGTGCCGCAGGCCGATGCCCGCGCCATCGGCGACACGTATGTGCTGGGCGCCACGATGAACGACCGCATCGCCGGGCTGCTCACCGAGGCGGGCCTTCCCGACGCGGCGGTGCGGGCACGCCAATACCCGCACGAGTTCTCCGGCGGCATGCGCCAGCGCGTGCTCATCGCCATGGGCCTTGCCGGCAGGCCGGACCTGCTCATCGCCGACGAACCGACGTCCGCGCTCGACGTGACGGTGCAAAAGCGCATCCTCGACCATCTGCATGACCTCACGGATTCGCTGGGCACCGCCGTGCTCTTCATCACGCATGATCTGGGTCTCGCCGCGGAACGCGCCCAGCACATCGTCGTCATGTACAAGGGGCAGGTCGTCGAATCCGGCCCCAGCCTCGACGTGCTCCAGCATCCGCGCCACCCCTACACGAAGCGTCTCGTGGCGGCGGCCCCCTCGCTTGCCTCGCAGCGCATCATCTCCGCGCACAGCAGGGGAGACGACGCGGCTGCCGATGCGTCGATGGACCATGAGGCCAAGGACGCTTCCGAGCTCGCCCAGGCGCGCCCGGTCATCGAGGTGAAGAACCTGGTCAAGGAATTCCGCCTGCCGCGCCGCAAGGAGATGTTCCGCGCCGTCGACGACGTGTCGTTCACCGTGCGCCGTGGTACCACGTGCGCCATCGTGGGCGAATCCGGGTCGGGCAAGTCCACCGTTGCCAACATGGTGCTCCACCTGCTCGAGCCCACGAGCGGCACCGTGCTGTATGAAGGCCGCGACGTGAACTCGTTCGACAAGAAGCAGTTGCTGGAATTTCGCCGCCACGTGCAGCCGGTGTTCCAGAATCCTTATGGTTCGCTCGACCCGATGTATTCGATCTACCGTTCCATCGAGGAGCCGCTGCGCATCCACCATATCGGCGACCGCAAGTCGCGTCTGGCGCGCGTCAAGGAGCTGCTCGACATGGTGCAGCTGCCGCAGGCCACGATGAGCCGTTACCCCAATGAGCTGTCCGGTGGCCAGCGCCAGCGCATCGCCATCGCCCGCGCCATGGCGCTCAACCCGGACGTGATCGTGTGCGACGAAGCGGTCTCCGCCCTCGACGTGCTCGTGCAGGACCAGGTGCTGCGCTTGCTCAACGACCTGCAGGCCGAACAAGGGCTGAGCTACCTGTTCATCACGCACGACCTTGCCGTCGTGCGCCAGATCGCCGATGATGTGGTCGTCATGCAGCACGGCACACTCGTGGAGCACGCGACCACCGACGAAGTGTTCGGCAATCCGAAGACCGCTTACACGCGCGCCTTGCTTGACGCCATCCCCGGTGGCAAGCTGAAGCTTGGCCTGGACTGACACGTTCACCAATCCGGCGGCGCAGGCCGGTAAGGAGACACCATGATCGACATCACGACGTCCAATCTCAACGGCATCCGTGCCGCGCGGCGCAAAGGCTTCGAAAACTGGGCGAGCGAGCACACCCCCGACGTGTGGTGCATGCAGGAGGTGCGCGCGCCCCAGACGGAGATTGATCCAATCTTCGACGCGCTCGCGGTGGATTACGCCGACGCTGGCAAGATCGATGCGCCCGCGCGCCTCGAACGCATGGACGAGGTGTGCCGCATCAAAGGCCGCGCCGGCGTGGGCCTGCTCACGACGCTTCCCGTCAAGGAGCGCCGCTACGGTCTGCCAGGGCTCACCGAGGACGTGGATTCGGGCCGCTGGATCGAAGAGGACGTCACGACGCCGCAAGGCTACACGATCACCGTCGTGTGCGTGTATGTGCACGCCGGCCAGGCGGAGGACGAGACGAAGATGATGCAGAAATACCGCTTCCTCGACACCATGCTCACCCGCATGGGGCAGCTGCGCGACGAAGCGGCGCACGGCGGCAGGCAGTGCGTGCTGTGCGGCGACTTCAACATCGCCCACACCGAGCTTGACATCGCTCGCCCCAAGGCCAACATCGATCATTCCGGATTCCTGCCCGCCGAACGCGCCTACGTTGACAAGTGGCTGGGAGAGCTGGAGTTCGTTGACGTGATGCGCGCGCTCGCTGGCGACATCCAGGGGCCATACACTTGGTGGAGCCAGCGCGGCAAGGCGTTCGACAACAACGTAGGGTGGCGCATAGACTACCAGTTCGCCACGCCGGAGCTCGCCGAACAGGCGCGTGGCTTCCGCATCGACAAGGCCGACAGCTACGACACACGCTGGTCCGACCATGCGCCGCTGACAATCCGCTACGACGTGTGAGGGCAGCGATTGCCCCCGCAACGTTCAGGATTATGTGGCACAATAGCTGTGGTCGCCGCACCACCGGGCAGCGGCGCAAGACACATCACCATGCAAAGGAATGACAATGGGACTTTTCGGTTTCGGAAAGAAGAAGCACAAGGCAAGCGACGAGGATGCCGCTGCTCAGGAAGCTGACGAGACGCAGGCCACGGACGCTGACTCCACTGAAGCCGAGGATACCCAGGCTGCGAACGCCTCCGAAGCCCCGGCCGATAAGGCACAGGACGCCGCACAGGACGCTGAGCAGGCGGATGCCGCGGCCGATGAGGACGGCGCTGATGCAGACGCCGATGCCGACGACGACGCTGACGACATCGACCTCACCCAAGGCCCGTGGGATTACGACGACGAAGGCATTGACCCTGACGACGATGACCGTTACATCTCGTTCGGCTCCATGTTCCTGCCGCTTGTGGAAGGTCTGACGATTCGCGCCAAGCGCTCGCAGGACCCGCAGTCTCCCAGCCCCCTCGAATCCATCACCGTGCAGTTGGGCGACGGCGCCATCGAAATCGTGCCGTTCGCCGCTCCCAAGACGCTGGGGCTGTGGGACGATATGTCGGATGAGCTTCTCGATGCCAACAAGAGCGCGAAGGTCCAGGAAGGCCGTTTCGGCGACGAGGTGATGCTGCCGGTCGCCGTCAAGGGAAAGACCATGATGACCCGCATCGTGGGCGTGGACGGTCCCCGGTGGCTGCTGCGCGGCATCTTCACCGGTGACGCTGCCGACGGCGAGAGCGACAACAAGAAGACTCTCGAGGATTATTTCGCGCAGATTATCGTGCGCCGTGGTGATGCGCCGCTCGCCCCGCGCGACATCATCCCGCTTCCGCCTCCCCAGACCGCGGCCCAGCGCAG
>CAYVHC010000021.1:0-17512 GCA_964451025.1 uncultured Bifidobacteriaceae bacterium | reverse complement strand
ATCAAGGATGTCACCGACCAGCTCGAGGCTGACGGCGTTGCGAAGTTCATCGCTTCCTGGGATTCCGTGCTCGCTGACGTTCAGTCCGGCATCGACCGCGTGAACGGCTGAGACACTACCCTTGTGCCTGATCGGCACCATGGCTCACAGCCATGTGCTGATTGACATGTAAACAATAGGCGTCTGGTGAAAGCCAGGCGCCTTTGTGTATCTTGCGGTTCCGTTGCGTGTTGCTTATCGTGTCGTGTCGTTGCAGTTGCTGTTACCGTTACCGTTACCGTTACCGAGTTTGTTATAACAAAACCGCCGGCAGCTGTAGGCTTGCCGGCGGTTAACATCTCCCCTCCGTCCATCTGTGAGGAATGAGAGGCAATCGCTACTGGCGGTAGTATTCGAGGAATCGAGTCAGACGGGCGATTGCGTCCTTCAAGTCCTCGATACGCGGCAGATACACTATGCGGAAGTGATCGGGGGCGATCCAGTTGAAGCCCGTGCCCTGCACCACAAGCAGCTTCTCTTGCTTGAGCAAATCAAGGGCGAACTGCTGGTCGTCGTGGATGTTGAAACGCTCCGGGTCGAGCCTGGGGAATGCGTAGAACGCGGCCTTCGGCTTGACGCAGCTCACGCCGGGGATTTCGTTGAGCGCATTGTAGATGTATTCGCGCTGCTCGTAGATGCGTCCGCCCGGTACAATGTAATCGTTGACGCTTTGATGCCCCCACAATGCGGTCTGCACCACCGACTGCGCCGGCACATTGGAGCAGATGCGCATGTTGGACAGCATGTTGAGGCCCTCGATGTAATCCTTGCCCAGCGCCTTGTTGCCGCTCAGCACCATCCAGCCGATGCGATAGCCGGCGATCATGTGGGATTTCGACAGGCCGGAGAACGTGACGCAGAACAGGTCGGGTGCGAGCGAGGCAATCGAGGTGTGCTGGATGCCGTCCATGCACAGGCGATCGTAGATTTCATCGCAGAAGATCATGAGCTGGTGACGGCGCGCGACCTCCACCACTTGCTGCAGCACTTCCTTCGGGTAGACCGCGCCCGTGGGATTGTTGGGGTTGATGAGCACAATCGCCTTCGTGCGGTCGGTGATCTTGCACTCCATGTCTTGCACATCCGGATACCATTCGGAGGCCTCGTCGCACACATAATGCACGGGCTTACCGCCGGCGAGGGTGACGCATGCCGTCCACAGCGGGTAATCCGGAGCGGGCACGAGCACTTCGTCACCATCGTCAAGCAACGCCGACATGCTCAGGTTGATGAGCTCGCTCACACCGTTGCCGGTGTAGATGTCGTCGATTGTGACATTGGGCAGGCCCTTGATCTGCGAATACTGCATGATGGCCTTGCGCGCAGAGAACAGACCCTTGGACGGCGAATAGCCCTCCGTCTCGGTGAGCTGGTGCGCCAGATCATGCACGACTTCGTCCGGCGTGCGGAATCCAAACGGCGCCGGATTGCCGATGTTGAGCTTGAGGACGTTGATGCCTTCCGCCTCCATGCGCGCCGCCTCGTCCACAACGGGTCCGCGCACATCGTAGAGCACATTGTCAAGCTTGTGCGACTTGGTGAACAGACGACGCTGGGTTGGAGCCGTGCGTTCCGTGGACGGTGTGGTGGTTGTGCCTGTTGTGTTCGTCGTGGTGGAGTCGGTCATGGGTGTGTCCTTGGTGGTTGATGAATGGGGTGTTGATGGATTGATGATTGGTGGATAGGTGATTTCTGTGGCGCTGGGATGAGCCTTGGGATTCCTGTCGCCATGCGCCGCGTTTGCAGCTTCGCTGTTGTCGGTGTGTGCCGTTGTGATGGCGGGCGCGACACCGGGTGGCGATGCGTGGGCGGTTGGCGCATCCTCCCCCATGAGCCAGCTTTCGCTGACGTGGAGCGTTCGTGCGAGAAACGCAAGATTGGCGTCGCGGGGAATCGTCTTTCCGCTGACGTATTGGCTCATGTGGCTTTTGCCGATTTTCAAGCCTGCGGCACGGGCGCGGCGTACGACGTCGACCTGTTTGAGATTGCGCAAGGCAAGTGCCGTGGCGAGCCGTGTCGCGAACGTATTCTCGTCAGGTGCCGATGCGGCGTGAGTGGCTGGAGTATCTGCCATCATGCCTCCATCTCCATATTGAACTACAAATTGAACTCTGGTTCAATATGATAGCACTGGATGGCGCCAAATATGACATGACGTCGCCTTTCTTCTGCCACTTCCAGAAAAGTTCAATTTAGGTTCAATTCTGTGGATGGCAGTGTCGTCATGGGATTCGCCAGTGTGGAGCGCCAGTGTAGGAGGCAGGATTGCGAAGGCATAGAAGAATAAACAAGGGCTCCGTGCAGAAACGATCTGCACAGAGCCCTTGTTCACAGCTTGTTATGCCAACCAGACGACTTTCCACGCTGCGGTAGCACTGCAGCGATTAATGGAATTCTGTCTGGTTGACTGGCGTCAGCCGATGTTGTACTTGAGCATCAGGTCGAGGCCGATGATGATGGCGACCCACAGCACGGCGACGATGATGGTCATGCGGTTGAGGTTCTTTTCTGCAACACCGGAAGTGCCTGCGTTCATGGCGATGCCGCCGCCGAACATATCGGACAGGCCGCCGCCCTTGCCCTTGTGCATGAGGATGAGCATCGTCAGCAAGACGCTGAGAATGACGACGATGACTTCAAGGACGATCTTGAGAACGTGCACGATGTACCTCCAAAAGTTTTCCTCTAGGCATTCTACCCCATTCCGCCCTCACTCTTGGCCATTTTGGCGAAATTTCTTGATGAACCTTGCCTCGTGTGCCTGACGGGTGTGACGCCGGTGAACGTTAACGCTGCTTTGCGGCTTTCTGCGTAAGCCGCACGATGGCACTGAATTCATCAGGGTCGAGCGAGGCGCCGCCCACGAGGAATCCGTCCATGTCCTTCGCCTGCGTCATGAGCTGCGATGCGTTCTTGGAATTCACAGAACCTCCATACAGGATTCTCACACGCTCTGCCACCTCCGGCGAGAACGCCGCCGCCAGATGCTCACGAATGGCATGCGCTGCATCCTGCGCGGTCTGTGCGGTGGCGACCATGCCAGTGCCAATCGCCCAGACAGGTTCGTAGGCGATGAGCATTCGTGACACTTCGTCATCCGAGAGGTCGCGGGTCACGTCATTGACCTGACCGACCGCGTATTCCAGTTCGATGCCCTGCTTGCGTTCGTCGTAGCTCTCCCCCACGCACAAAATCGGATGCATGCCGGCGGTGAGTATTGCACGCGTTTCGTCCACGAGCGTGGCATCATCCTCCGGGTGGTATTTGCGACGCTCCGAATGCCCCACAATCACATAGCTGCAGTCGAGCGCAGCGAGCATGTCCGCCGAGACATCGCCGGTGAAAGCGCCTTGGGATGTGGCGGCAACCGCCTGCGCGCCATACGCGATCTTGAGATTGTCGGCTTCGGCAAGCACCTGGACGGACCGAAT
This sequence comes from uncultured Bifidobacteriaceae bacterium, assembly GCA_964451025.1. Taxonomy (GTDB): domain Bacteria; phylum Actinomycetota; class Actinomycetes; order Actinomycetales; family Bifidobacteriaceae; genus Pseudoscardovia. The sequence continues at coordinate 14,042 of CAYVHC010000021.1, read as the reverse complement.
CGAGGTAAACGGCGGAAGCACCACGACATCGCAGGTGCGGTAATCGAAATTCGCATCGCGCAGGAGCCACGCGAGTTTCTGCACGCAATACGTTGCCTCGCGATGGTTGAGGTTCATCTTCCAATTGCCCACTACTATCGGCCTACGCATGAATTGCCACCTTTGAATGCTTGTCGTGGATGTTCGAACGAGTCGTTATGAGTATTGCGTGATGGCGAGGATTGCATGGTGCCGGATGCCCACACATGCAAAGCCATGAAACAACGCGTGAAAACAACGAAAGACTGGGTTCGTGATTGCGGAACCCAGTCTTTCGTTTCACGCTAGGGCTGGTTGACTACTCGAGCACTGCCAGGCCGGGAAGGGTCTTGCCCTCGAGGAATTCGAGGGAAGCACCGCCGCCGGTGGAGATGTGCGAGAAGCCGGCCTCATCGAAGCCGAGGTTGCGCACTGCGGAAGCGGAATCGCCGCCGCCAACGATCGTGAAGGCGCCGGCCTTCGTGGCATCCACGAGACCCTGCGCCACGGCGCGCGTGCCTTCGGCGAACTGAGCGACTTCGAACACGCCCATCGGGCCGTTCCACACGACGGTCTTGGAATCAACGATCTTGTCGTGGAACAGCTTCTGGGAAGCCGGGCCGATGTCGAGGCCCATCTTGTCGGCCGGGATGGCATCGGCGGACACGACCTCGGGGTTGATCGGGGTGTCGCCTGCCGGGAAGCCTGCGTTGACAACGATATCGGTGGGGAGCACGAGCTCGACGCCGTTCTTCTTGGCGGTCTCGATGTAACCCTTGACCGTGTCGAGCTGGTCTTCCTCGAGGAGCGAGGTGCCGACCTCATTGCCGAGGGCCTTGAGGAAGGTGTAGACCATGCCGCCGCCGATGACGAGGCGGTTGGCCTTGGACAGTAGGTTCTCGATGACGCCGAGCTTGTCGGAGACCTTAGAGCCGCCAAGAACGACGGTCAGCGGACGCTCCGGGTTCTCGGTTGCGCGGGACAGCGCCTTGACTTCCTTCTCGACGAGCAGGCCGGCTGCAGCCGGGATGTCCTTGGCGACATCGTAGTTGGAACCCTGCGCGCGGTGCACGACGCCGAAACCGTCGGACACGAACACGTCGCCCAGAGCGGCGATCTTCTTGGCGTAAGCGGCGCGCTCCGCCTCGTCCTTGCTTGTCTCTTCCGGGTTGAAGCGGACGTTCTCGAGCAGAACGATGTCGCCGTCCTTCATGGCGGCAACCTTCGCCTGCGCATCCTCGCCGTAGGTGTCCTTGGCGAGGGTCACGGGGGTGTCGAGCAGTTCGGAAAGGCGTGCGGCGACCGGTGCGAGGCTGAGCTCCGGCACGACCTTGCCCTTCGGACGGCCGAGGTGAGCCATCAGGATGATCTTGGCGTTCTGACGACGCAGCTCGTTGATGGTGGGCAGAGCGGCGCGGATACGACCGTCATCGGTGATCTTCGTGCCGTCCAGCGGAACGTTGAAATCAGCGCGCACGAGCACGCGCTTGCCTTCCAGATTACCCAGATCCTTGAGAGTCTTCATGGTATCCTTTCCTGGATTCTAAGGAATGCAGACCCAGCCGGCAGCCGAACGCATCAGCCGCGGTTATTCGCCGTGGCCTTGACGTTGCGTCGGTGACGCAATCCGACCGCCGAAACATGAGTCAGCCTATGTCAACCATTGTGGTCCAACAATGGAAATTCTACATGGTGGCGCTGAAAAACAACATTCCGACGCCTGAAAGATTCGTGTCAGTTTTCTTCGTCCGCGGCTGGGTCGTCGAGGCTGATGCCGCGCTTTTTCGCGGTGCGGTCGGCGAGCTGGAGCAGACGGCGGATGCGGCCGGCGATGGCGTCTTTGGAAATCGGCGGATCGGCGAGCTGCCCGAGCTGCTCGAGGCTGGCGTCCTTGTGCTGGATGCGCAATTGGCCGGCGTCGCGCAGGTTCTGCGGAATCTCATCACCGAGGATCTTGAAGGCGCGTTCGATTTTCTTCGACGCTTCGACGGCTGCCTTGGCGCTGCGGCGCATGTTGGCGTCGTCGAAGTTCGCCAAGCGGTTCGCCTTGCTGCGTGATTCGCCGTCCACGCGTTTTCCGCTCCATTCGCGGCTTGTGCGGGTCGCGCCCATGAGCAGGAGCATGCGCTCGACCGTTTCGGAATCGCGGATGATGATGTGGATGGAATTGTCCTTCGCACGGTGAAGCTTCATGGGCACGCCCAGGCGGCGTGCCATACCGTCCAGCGCCATCGCGGTCTCCCGCGTGGGGCACAGCAGATCGAGCAGGCTCGCCTTGCCCGGTTCCGACAATGTGCCGAGGGCAAGGAAAGCGCCGCGCCATGCGGCTTTCACTTGGGCGATGTTGCCGCTGATGATGTCGTTGGGAAGACCGGCCACGAGACGCTTCGTGCGCCTGTCGAACACCCCTGTCTGCAATGCGAGGGCGCCGCCGGATTGGGTGACGCTCACCTTGTAGACATCCACAACGCCTGCGGGCGTGGATCGCTTTTCGGTGATCAACAGCGCCTGATGGCGGTATACGGCCTGAATGGTTTGCTGGAGCCACTTGGCGGCCTGGAGGTTGTCGAAGCTGGGCTCGAGGCAAAGCCTGTTTTGCACCACGCGGATGCCGCCGCCCAAACGAATCATCGCGGATGCTTGCGCCTGCTTCACAGTCGCGGGCTCATCTACGATCGAAGCGAGTTCAGTCTTGACATCATCCACAAAAGCCAACTGGTTCCCATCCTTCCATTCTTCTTCTAGTGTCGCGTCTTGTCGTCTATTGTCTATCACGTTCGTTCGACGGTCGCGCAGGGAGCGATATGTGCGCCCATCCAGCGGCGCCGTCGCAGTACCGGTCTGTATGCCGACCCTACGGGCAACTGGCGATGATTATAGTAGCGCGTTTAAGACTTTTTCTTCCGTCGGCTGATCGGATTGCGACCTGCCGAGCGCTGTTGAGTATATTAACTCTGTTACATCTCATCCTGCGGCGGTCGTCCACCATGCGTCCGCTAATGGCGACTGCATGGTGGACGACCTGAACAGACGACTTGAACATCGGAAGTGCCAGCCCTTGTCACTTGTCCTGGTGCTTGTCCCGCCGTCCCAGTTCCCTGGCGGACACCGATACGGTCAGGCCATTGGCGCGAAGGCGCCGGGCCAGCTCTTCGCTCATCGCCACCGAACGGTGCTGTCCGCCGGTGCAGCCCACTGCGATCGTCACATAATGCTTGTCTTCGCGGGCATATCCTTCGATCGCCGTCATGATCGCATCGGTGTAGGATGCGAGGAATTTCTGGGCGTCTTCGCTTTGCAGCACGTAGTCGCTCACCGGCTTGTCAAGACCCGTCATTTCACGCAGCGCCGGCACCCAGTAGGGATTGGGAAGGAACCTGACGTCGGCGACGAAGTCGGCGTCCAGCGGAATGCCGTATTTGAACCCGAAGCTGAAGATGTGCACGGTGACCGTGGAAGGACCCGAGCCCAGAAGCGAGTCATACAGCTTCGTCGACAGCTGGTGCACCGACATGCCGGTGGTGTCGATGACGACGTCCGCGCGGTCGCGCAGACCGGAGAGCAGTTCGCGCTCCTCCTTGATGCCGTCGATGAGCCTGCGGCCCCGTTGGAGCGGATGGGGGCGGCGCACGGATTCATAGCGCTTGATCAGTTCGCTGTCGGAAGCGTCGAGGAACAGGATGCGGTATTTGACACCCAGGTCGTCCAGATGGTTGAAGACTTCGGCGAGGTCATCGAAATAGCCTCGGGTCCTCACGTCCACGACCGTGGCAAGCTTATGGACCTTGGAACCGGAGGACGTCATCATGTCGACGAGCGGCACGAGCATGTTCGGCGGCAGGTTGTCGACCACATACCAGCCGATGTCTTCGACGGCATCCGCTGCCCGCGAACGTCCTGCGCCTGACATGCCGGTGATGAGCAGGACCTCGAAGTCCTGGGCGGGCTGTGGTGCGGATGGGGACGCCGTCGGGTCTTGCGGTGAAGGATCGGTTGGATTGTGCTGTGCCGTGGCTGCCATGCCTGTGCTCCACTCTGCTGGTGGACGCATGACCGGTTCATGTGCCATGCGTCGCTGATGTTCAATGCCGCTTCTGTTCCGCAATGCCCGATGAATTGCCTGATATATTCGACCCCATCAGGTCCATGATTCATGGTGCATCGCAAACCAATTTCATACTACCCGCCTCACCGCATCGCTTCGCTTCGCTGTATCACACACAGCGAAAACACAGTCGAATCGCTCGGTGGTGTTGGTGCAGGGATCTCACAGCGCTGCGTACAACGCCGCCCGCATCGCCTCGAAAGCGCGGGACTGCACGTCGTGCACGTCGATGCCCGTCATGAAGGCGACCTGCGGCACCGCTTGGCGCAGCAGCATTTCCTGTCCGCCCACAGCGGTGCCTCCCAACGCTTCCCAGGTCTGCATGAGCTGGGTGGGACGGGGGTCGTATACGACATCAAGCAGCGTGCCCAGCCCTGCCTCGCCGGTGGGATGATCCGCGGGATGAGTGGCTGGATGGGCTGCGACGAGCGAAACGGCGATGGGGTCGGCGGCGTGGGCCGGCAGCGTGCTGATGGTGAAACCGTAGTTCGCGGCACGCTCGGCGACGGCGTCCAAGAGGATGGGCGTCACCGTCACATCGAGCTGCTCGCCCAGTTCGATGAGCGGCGTGGTCTTCGCCTCATGCCGCGCCGCCACATCGATGCGTCGCACGCCCATGCTGGACAGTGCTGCGACAGCGGAACGCGCGGTGTTGCCATTGCCGATGACGAGGGCTGTCTGTGCATCGCCGTGCGTCGGGAGGTTGTCGGTTGTATCACACGCATCCGTCAGAGCGCCCACGATGCCATGCACGTCCGTGTTATGCAAGGTGATTGCCGGCATATGGGTGTCTGCGTCGTTGGGCTTGGACCAGTCGAACACCGCCGTGTTGGAGACGCCGAGAAGCTCCACCCAACGGTCCGCAGGCTTTCCGAAGGGGATGATGGTGCGCTTGAGAGGCATGGTGAGGCTGAGTCCGCGCCATGAGTCATCAAGCCCATGGAGGAATTCCACAAGGCCGTCTTCGCTCACTCGCGCACGGCCATAATGCCAGTCGGACAGTCCGAGCGCTTCATACGCGGCGTTGTGCAATACCGGAGACAGCGAGTGCGCGATGGGGTCTCCCAGCACGGCTGCCCTGTGTGTGATCGTCATCGGTTATTCCTTCCATAGCTTGCGGGTCTGTTGTGATGATAACGAATTGGTGATGATAACGGGTGTGTGATGATAACGCGTGTGCAGTAACGGGCGCAAAGGCCTATGCCGTCTCGGCGGGGTGCAAGGAGTCGTAAATCGCCTGAGCCTTGGCAGGGCCTATCCCCTTGATCTGCTCCAGGTCGCTGACGGAGGCGTCCTTGATTGCCTTGACCGAGCCGAAATGGGCGAGGAGCTTCTTTTGATGCGCCAGGCCAATGCCCTCGATGCCGTCCAACGCGCTGCGCAGCGTGCCTTTGCGCCGGGTCTGCCGGTGGTAGGTTATGGCGAAACGATGGGATTCGTCGCGCACGCGTTGCAGCAGGTACAGGCCTTCGGACTGGCGTTTCATGATGATGGGATAATCGTCGTCCGGCACCCAGACTTCTTCGAGTTTCTTGGCGAGACCGCATACCGCCACGTCCGTCACTCCGCAGTCTGTGAGCGCCTTGGCGGCGGCGCGCACCTGGGGGTAGCCGCCATCGACGACGACCAGATTGGGCTTGTAGGCAAAATGACGGGGATTGGCGTTCTGCTGGATGATTTCACCTTCCGCAGTGGACACCACCGTGGAGCCGATGGGCGTGGCGGTGGGATTCTCGTCGGAACCATGGGCGGCTTGCTGGGCGGCGCGTTTCTCGCTTGCCATGTCTTCGCCCGTGTCACCGGCGATATTGCCATGACGGAACCGTCGGGTGAGCGTTTCGTAAATGGCGGACGTATCGTCCAGCGCACCCTTGCCATCCGTGCCGCGGATTGCGAAACGACGGTATTCGGATTTCTTGGCGATGGCATCCTCGAACACCACCATCGACGCGACTTGGTACCCGCCTCCCGAAGCGTTCGAGATATCGTAGCATTCGATGCGCAGCGGGGCGCTGGGAAGCCCCAAGGCGTCGGCGACATCATTCATCGCCTCGGTGCGCGTGCCCATGTCCTTGATGCGGCTCATTTTGCTGCGTTGAAGGGCCTGGATGGCATTGGCATTCGCCTTCTCCATCAGATCGCGCTTCTCCCCCCGCTGCGGCACTCGGATCGTGACCGTGGAGCCGCGCAGGCCGGTGAGCCACTCCTCCAACTCGTCACGTCGTTGTGGTTCGAGGGGCAAGAGAATTTCACGCGGGATGGGTGACATGGGTGATGTCAGATCATCCCTTCCCGTCATGGACTCGCGCTCATGACGTTGCCGCGTAGTGCGCGCCCGCGCCACGGCGTCGGTCGTCGTGGCATGCTGGGTGGGGGCGACCGCATTGCGGGTCGTCTCCACCGTTATGGAATCCGAGGAGAAACCGACGGTCTCGGCCTCATGGTTTTCATCGACCAGCGCGGAATACACCTGGGTGATGAGATCCGCCATGAGCTCGGCATCACTGATGTCCTCCACGCGTTCTACGCTCCAGTTGCGTTCGCCGCGGATGGTGCCTGCGCGCACGAAGAACACATGCACGCTGGCTTCCAATTCATCCGAGCTGATGCCGAAAACATCAGCATCGACGTCCGAATCGAAAACAACGGCATTGCTTTGCACCGAGTTCCTGAGCATCGCAATCTGGTCGCGCAGACGGGCGGCCTTTTCGAAATCAAGGTCGTCGCTTGCATTCTTCATCTGTTGGGTGAGATCGGCGATATAGGAGGGTCCCAGCCGCCCTGTCATGATTCCCACGACCCGTTCCACCATCTTGCGGTGGTCGCGTTCGCTGATGCGCCCCACGCAGGGCGCCGAGCATTTGCCGATGGACGCCAAGAGGCATGGACGATTCGACAGCTGCGCCTTGTGGAAGACGCCCGGTGTGCAGGTGCGCACGGGATACTCGGTGAGCAGCTGGTCAAGGGTGTTGCGCACGTCCCAGACCTTGACATACGGACCGTAATATCTGGTGCCACGGCGATTCCTGCTGCGCGTGAACCATACGCGGGGATACTCCTCCCCCAGCGACACCGCCAGATAGGGGTATGTCTTGTCGTCTCGGAACACGACATTGAACCGTGGATCGAATTCCTTGATCCACGTGTATTCCAATGTGAGCGATTCCAGTTCGTTGCTCACCACCGTCCATTCCAGGCTGCGAGCGGTGAGCACCATCGTCTGGGTGCGCGGGTGCAAGCGGCTCAGCGGTTGGAAATAGTTGGACAGACGGTTGTGCAGGTTCTTGGCTTTGCCCACGTAGATGACCCTGCCGTCACCATCGCGCCACTTGTATACCCCCGGAAGCTGGGGGATGTCGCTGGGCTTGGGGCGGAAGAGGTCGCGGGTGTCGCCCAGCAGCGGAGCGCCGTTCTTGTTGACGCCTGCATTGTTGGCGCTGACGTTATTGGCGCCAACAGTATGGGCATTCGCATTGTTGACGTTCGCAGTATTGATGCCGACGGTATGGGCATCCGCATTCCGAATGCCCATACCGTCCCGTGTCGCAGAACCGGTGCCGGCGTGCTCCGTGGTGGTGTTTCCTCGGCGCGCGCTCCCCGTGGTGTCGCTCCCCTGACGCGCGCCTGACGTGGACGGCGTGAGGGATTCGGACTGCGCCTGCAGGGATGCCGAGGCATTTTTGAGAGCGGATGCGGTTTTGAGCCACACCTGCTCGGAATGCTTCTCTATGACAGACACGGGTCACCTCTCACTTGTGCGCGGCGGCGGGGCGCTTCGCCAGCATGGGTTTGAGGAACTTGCCCGTCCAGCTGTCAGCGCATTCCGCCACCTGTTCGGGCGTGCCTTGCGTCACTACGGTGCCGCCGCCTTCACCGCCTTCCGGGCCCAGATCAATAATCCAGTCAGCGGATTTGATGACATCGAGATTGTGCTCGATCACTACGACGGAGTTGCCTTTGTCCACGAGTCCTTGGAGCACGGCGAGCAGTCGTCGTATGTCTTCGAAATGCAGGCCGGTGGTTGGTTCGTCGAGGATGTAGATCGTGCGGCCGTCGGATCGGCGCTGCAGTTCGGTCGCGAGCTTCACGCGCTGGCTTTCGCCACCCGAAAGCGTCGTCGCAGGCTGGCCGAGACGGATGTATCCCAGGCCGACATCCACCAACGTGTCAAGGTAACGGGAAATGGAAGGATACGCTTTGAAGAATTGCGCGGCCTCCTCGATGGGCATGTCGAGCACGTCGGAAACGGTCTTGCCGTTGTACTTGACCTCCAGCGTCTCCCGGTTGTAGCGCTTGCCGTGACAGGTCTCGCATTCCACATACACGTCGGGCAGGAAGTTCATTTCGATTTTGATCGTGCCATCGCCATGGCATGCTTCACATCTGCCGCCTTTGACGTTGAACGAGAAACGCCCCGGGCCGTAGCCGCGCACTTGGGCTTCAGGCGTCTTGGCAAACAATTGGCGAATCTTGTCCCACACACCGGTGTAGGTGGCGGGGTTTGACCGTGGCGTGCGCCCGATCGGATTTTGGTCCACGTGGATCACTTTGCGCAGGTTATCCAAGCCTTCGACTCGTGTATGCTTGCCGGGCACGATACGGGCGCCATTGAGTTTGTCGGCAAGCACCGGGTAGAGGATCTGGTTGATCAACGTGGATTTTCCGGAGCCGGAGACGCCGGTGATGCAGGTGAACACTCCCAGCGGGATGTCCACCGAGAGGTTCTTCAGGTTGTTGGCGCGTGCACCGACGACGCGCAGGCGCGGGCCGTTCTTCTTCACAGCGCGCCGTTGTTTCGGCACGGCGATCTCCCGCCGCCCAGCGAGGTAATCGCCGGTGACGGACAGAGGCGCGTCGACAATGCCTTTCGCGGGGCCAGAGTATGTGATGACGCCGCCATGTTCGCCGGCTCCCGGGCCGATGTCGACCAGCCAGTCGGCGGTTTCTATGGTCTCTTGGTCGTGCTCGACGACTATGAGCGAATTGCCCAAGTCGCGTAGGTTGTGAAGCGTCTCGATGAGCTTTTCGTTGTCTCTTTGGTGCAAGCCGATGGAAGGCTCGTCCAGCACATACATGACGCCCACAAGACCGGAGCCGATCTGGGTGGCGAGCCGGATGCGCTGCGCTTCGCCACCGGAGAGCGTTGCCGCCGCGCGGGACAGCGTGAGGTATCCCAAGCCGACGTCGTTGAGGAAGCCGAGGCGCGCTCGGATCTCTTTGAGCACTTCTGCCGCGATTTTCGCAGCAGCGCCTTCCAGATGCAGGTTCAGCGCCCATGCAAGGCTGTCGCACACCGGCATGTCGCACACGTCGACGATGGATTTGCTATCCACCGTCACGGAGAGCACTTCGGGGCGCAGCCTCTTGCCCTGGCATACCTGGCAGGGCACCTCACGCATATACGACTCGTAATACTGTTTCATCTGGTCGGAGTCGGTCTCGTGGTAGCGCCGCATCAGGGAATGAACCACGCCTTCGAAGCCTGTCGAATACTCGCGTTCACGCCCCCAGCGGTTGCGGTAGTGCACCTTGACTTCAAAGTTATGCCCGTGCAGAATCGCGTTCTGCACTTTCTTGGGCAGGTCCTTCCACGGCGTCTTCAGCGAGAACCCCATCTCGTCCGCCAGGCCTTGCAGCAAGTGCGTGTTGTATTCCTGCTGGGTTTTCGTGGCGGACCACGGTTCGATGACGCCGTCAGCCAAGGATTTGTCCGGATCGGATATGACGAGCTCGGGGTCGATCTCCAGGCTGTAGCCGATGCCCGTGCATGCGGGGCAAGCGCCGTATGGCGCGTTGAACGAGAAGGTGCGCGGTTCGATCTCTTCGAGCTCGAGCTCATGACCGTTGGGGCAGCTGCGATGCTCGGAGAACGGACGGAACCGCGCCGGGTCGTCCTGGTCAAGGTCCACGAATTCCGCGGTCACGACCCCGCCGGTGAGCCTCAGGGCGGTTTCGACGGAATCCGTGAGGCGTTGCTTTGCGCTTTTTTTCACGGCCAGGCGGTCGACGACGACATCGATGTGGTGCTTGTGCGTCTTCGCCAGGGTAATGGTGTCGGAGAGCCGATGCATCTGCCCGTCGACGAGCACACGGGAGTAGCCGTCCGACCGCAGCTGATCGAAGAGCTCCGTGAACTCACCTTTGCGCCCCTTAACCACAGGGGCGAGCACTTGGAACCGCGTGCCTTCCGGATAAGCGAGCAGGGTGTCCACGATTTGCTGAGGCGTCTGCGCTTGGATGACCGCCCCGCATTTCGGGCAGTGCGGGATGCCGGTGCGTGCGAAGAGCAGCCTGAGGTAATCGTAGATTTCCGTGATGGTTCCCACGGTGGAGCGCGGGTTGCGGTTCGTTGTCTTCTGATCGATGGAGACCGCGGGGCTGAGGCCTTCGATGAAGTCCACATCCGGCTTGTCCATTTGCCCCAGGAACTGACGCGCGTAGGCGGACAATGACTCCACATAACGCCGCTGGCCTTCGGCGAACAGCGTGTCAAAAGCCAACGATGATTTGCCTGAACCCGACAGGCCGGTGAACACGACCATCTTGTTGCGCGGAATGGCCAGATCCACATTCTTGAGGTTGTGTTCGCGGGCGCCGCTGATGACTATCTTGTGGTCGGCGGGAAGGCTGGACAGGTCGTCGACCACCGCCCCGGGGACGGTGTGCATGTGGAATTCATGGTCGCTTTCCATGCGATTCTCCTTCATAGGGCGTGCGCGGCGATTCCGGTCGCGAAAGCACGGATGAACGCACATATGATGCCAAGATGTTGAGTTCAGTATATAACTCGAACAAATGTTCGACAATCTTTCGCGTGGCGCGAACAGGGTGCGACGCGAATGCATCAAATGCTGGCGAATTGCGCGACGGGACAGCGCGACCGGATTGCGCGGAGAGACGCGGTCGAATTACGCGGCGTCGTGCTGTCGCCGTGCGGTGGCGTCGGATTCCTCAACCAGTTCCGACACCAATTGCACGAGCCGCGCATTGCTGTTGTCGTCGGTGATGACCCTGCTGTGTTCGATGGGCGCGCCGTTCTCATCGAACGTATCGAAACTGGTCACGAGCACCAGTTTGTTGATGCGTGAACGCGGTCCCCCGGACAGAATCTCCGTCACGCCTCGGCGAATGAGGAACGAACGGGTCACACCCAGCTCCTTGGCGCGTTTGTTGAGACGCTCAAGAGTGCTTTTGGGAAGCTTGAACGTGACCGTGGTGACCTCTTCGTCATGATTCGGGTTCTGTCCCCCATCGTCCGGCTCGCCAAGTTCCTTGATCGCTTTCGAATATTCAGCCACTTATTGCTCCGTCTTTTCGATGCAGTGTTGACTGCCGCCGTTCTGCCTTGCGACTTCGCAACATTATACAGAATCTGGAGGCAGCCGAGGTCCAGCGATAATGCCGTGAGCACAATCCGAAAAATCAGGGACGTGAAAGGCGCCATCGCCTGCCGGCGTCAACCAGAATGTCGTGAACGCGATGCCGCGATCACACGGGCAACCATCACGAATGCACCATGCATACAATGAGAAAGTTCCGTGGAACGTTATATACCGAACGTTACACACAGAAAGACAACGTCCGGCGGAAAACCTGGTGAGAAAGCATCCGGAGAGAACAATCAACCTAGAGAGGAACGACATGGGGAACTTCATGATGGACACAGGGTCCACCCCGCTTCTGCAAGTGCGCGACGCCAGCTGCCGCGCCGCCAGCAGCAGCACCGATGACAGCGAAGCCTCGATATTCCGCGGAATCGACCTGGACGTGCATGCCGGGCAGATTCTGGACCTTGTGGGGCCCTCGGGAAGCGGCAAATCCAGCCTTCTCACTTGCATCGCACGCCTCAATCCGCGCGCCGAAGCCCATCTCACCCTCGATGGAGTCGACGCGCACGACATGAGCGTGGAGCAATGGCGCACACGCGTTGCCTATCTTCCGCAAAAGAGCCTGCTGCCCGGCAGCACCGTCAAGGAAGCGATCATGCTGCCCTACACGTTCGACTCGATGCACGGCGCACACGGCCCGGACGACCAGCAGATCCGCAGTGCGCTCGACGCCGTCGGCTTGGCGGATGTTGAACTGACCCGCGATCCCCATGACTTGTCAGGCGGGCAAGCGGCCCGCGTGAGCATGATCCGCAGCATCCTCATGTTCCCCAAGGTGCTGCTTGCCGATGAAGTGGACGCCGGCCTCGACGACACCAATGCCCGACTCGTGGGCGTCTACATGGCCGATGTCGCGCATCGTCACGGCATGGCGTTGATCCGTGTGCGGCATCGCGCGCCGGATGGCCTCGCCGATGCGATCGCCACATTGGCGGAAGGCAGGCTCACGGTCAAGTCCGTCGAATCGTCTCATATGACGGATGCAGCGCAATTTCAGGATGCCGCTGCGGCACTGACCGATGCTCAAGAATCACCTCACGATACCGCCGAATCATCGGCCGAAAGGAACGCGCAATGATGCCACTCTCAGCAACCGTCGCATACGCCAGCCCGCTTCGCCTCGCAGCGGCCGCCGTCACCGCCAGCCCCGCCGCCGGAAGCGCCGCCGCAGATTCGTATGACATCGACCTGTGGGGAATGCTCATCGCCATCGGCTTGGTCGCCGTCGCAACGATCATCTCGGCGATTGCCAAACTCGGCGTCGAGCGCTCGCTTCCCATCGCCGCCGCGCGTGCCATTGTGCAGCTGGCCGCCATGGGCATCATCCTGCGGTGGGTAATCGAACAAGGCACATGGTGGTGGGTCGTTCTGCTCATGCTGGGCATGCTCGCCGCCGCCGTGCAGATCACGTTGTCGCGCGCGAAAAACGTGCCTCGCGGGCTTGCATTGTCGATTTTCCTGACGCTTGCCGCGTCCATGATCACGATGGTCATTGTGGTTGTGGAGCTCATCGTGCGTCCTGTGCCGTGGTATTCGCCGCGCGTGGTATTGCCGCTTGCTGGGATGATGCTGGGCAACTCTGTGTCTGCCGTGGCGCTTGCGCTCAGCCGCTTTTTCGAAGACATGGCGGAACGGCGCGACGAGGTGGAGACCCTGCTGGCGCTTGGTGCTTCGCCGCGCGAGGCGAGCATGACGTCCATTCGTTCCGCGATGCGCATGGGCCTCATGCCGACCGTGGCATCGCTTGCATCCGCAGGAATTGTCACGATTCCAGGCATGATGGCGGGGCAGATCCTTGCGGGCAACGATCCTCTCACCGCGGCGAAATACCAATTTGTGGTGCTGGCGGCGATTGCCGCGCTCACGATGGTGTCGGATGCGCTGATCTTGCACCTTGTTTATGGTCGCTGCTTCACGCGGCTCCACCAATATCAGCCCATCAAGCCTCGTTCGGCGAAGAAATAAGAAGGCAACGCCCCCTGAAGACAGCGGTCACCCCTGACCGAGGATTTCGGTTAGGGGTGACCGCTGCTATAAAACAAAAGAAAAACCCTGCCATCGCACCCATCTAGCGATGGCAGGGTCAACATTACTGATGCCTTGCATCCAACAAACTTGTAAACGAGAAAGGCAACCTCTCTCTTCTTCGACCTCCAGCTAACTCTCTACGAACCTTGCGGTTCGTCTCCCCGAGTTCCCTTGCGGAACAACTTTTGTGTCGAAGAACGGCTCCTCAGCTTTTCTGCTTTGTTTACCGTTTGCAATATTGAGTATATAACAGATTCTGCGCGACACGCCGAGATTTCGATATATCGTACAAACGATTTTTTGTTCGATACCGGCATGGTGATTATTGCCGGTTTTCCCCTATCTGACGAGGACAATCCGACCGTTCGATATCCAAAATACAAATATCCGGTCCCAAACATGCCGGCGTCAAACAAGTCCTCCCCGCCCCCCCACACACACAAACCGTGGGCGAGTTCTAGTGAACGTCGCAACACCTTGGATTCGGAAGGAATCGAAACATG
>CAYVHC010000020.1:0-17537 GCA_964451025.1 uncultured Bifidobacteriaceae bacterium | reverse complement strand
CCCGCGGCCTCTTCGTCCCGAACGAAGCGCGCTACCAAGCTGCGCTACAGCCCGTAAAACCTCGATTTATGATACACGCAATCATCAATAATGCAAATCGGAGTGTCACCGGTTGTCGAAAGTGCGGCATGCAGACAGGAAGCATGCCGCCACGCGCCTCCCTTCATGCATTTTTCACGGGGCGCTATGCTTGATGACAGGAGAGAGCGAGGTGAAATGAAGATTCTGCAAGGAATGAGACCGCTTACGCTCCCGCTGTCAATCACGCCTGTGCTTATCGGTGGTTTTGCTGCGTTGGAGTCAATCCGCTCTTCACACATACGCCCGGTGAGGGAGTTGTGTGTGGCGGGCGACATGGCGTGTCGGCATACCCATTATGTGCATGAGAGGCTGAGCACCTTCTTCTTTCTGATGTGGGGGTTGTGCTTGGTCGTGGCGTTGTTTTTGCAAATCGCCGCGAATTTTGCCAATGATTATTCCGACGGCATCCGTGGTGTGGACGCCTCTCGCGCCACTGACGTCCCGGAGACGCCGGATGCCGAGGCATGTGGGCGTCATGACGGTCTCACTGCTTCAGACTGTGCTTCACAGTCCGCTTCGGGTCCTTCCCGTCTTGTTGCGTCGGGAACCGACCCCATGCGCGTGCTCATGGCATCCATAGTGAGCGCGGTAGTGGCGTGCGACGCGGGGCTTGCCATCGCCATGCTGACCCGCCAATGGTGGCTCATAGCGGTCGGCGCCCTGTGCCTGCTCGCTGGCTGGTTTTATGTCGGAGGTAGGCATCCCTATGGCTATCACGGCCTGGGCGGCGTGTCGGTGTTCGTTTTCTTCGGCTTGGTGGCGACGCTGGGCACGGAGTACGTGCTGGTTTCCCGCATCACGGCGATGGGCGTGTGCGGCGCGGTGAGCGCCGGCGCCAGCGCGTGCGTTGTGCTGGGCGTCAACAATATGCGTGACCTGCGCTCGGATGCCTCCGCCGGCAAGCGCACCCTCACGGTGATTCTGGGCAGGCGCGCCGCCTCGGCGCTGATGCTCGGTGAATTGGTGGTGAGCATGGTCGCGCTGGTCGCAGTGGTGATGATGCTGAAGTCACCTTTGGGGATTTGCGGTGCGCTGCTGGCGTTTTCCATTGCAGTCGTGTGCGTCAACGATGTGTGGAACTGCGGTGCCCCCGATGTGTCGGATGACGAGGTGACATCCGTCGTTGATTTTCGCGCGATGTTCCACCATGCCATTGGCTTTTCGGTGGTGCTGATCATCGGTTACGCCCTGTGCCTCACCGCGTTCTGACGAATGTCGCATTCCATGGATGCAATACGCTGAATTGAGCGTGTTTTCTCGTGGGATAATGCGGCTTCTCGTCTCATTGCTCAGGTAGACTCGGCTATATGACATACAAACTCGTACTGCTCAGGCATGGCCAGAGCGCATGGAACAAGACAAACCAGTTCACTGGTTGGGTTGACGTCCCGTTGACCGAACAGGGTCGCGAGGAAGCCAAGCGCGGCGGCCAGCTGCTCAAGGAGAAGAACGTCCTGCCGGACATCGTCTTCACCTCTCTGCTGCGCCGTGCCATCAACACCGCCAACATCGCACTCGACGAAGCCGATCGCCTGTGGATCCCCGTCAAGCGCAGCTGGCGCCTCAACGAGCGTCATTACGGCGCTCTTCAGGGCAAGAACAAGACCGAAATCCGCGAAAAGTACGGCGACGAGAAGTTCATGATTTGGCGTCGTTCCTACGGCACCCCGCCGCCGGACATCGACCCGAACGATGAGTACGCTCAGAACCACGATCCGCGCTATGCTGGCGATCCGGTGCCGGAAGCCGAGGCTCTCGCTAACGTCGTTGAGCGCGTGACCCCGTACTGGGAGTCCGAGATCATTCCCGAGCTCAAGTCCGGCAAGACCGTCCTCATCGCTGCACACGGCAACTCCCTGCGTGCAATCGTGAAGATGCTTGACAACCTCTCCGAAGAAGAGATCGCCAAGGTCAACATTCCTACCGCCATCCCGCTGCTGTATGAGCTTGACGAGAACTTCAAGCCGATCAAGCCGCGCGGCGAGTACCTCGATCCTGAAGCTGCCGCTGCAGGCGCTGCCGCGGTTGCCGCTCAGGGCCAGAAGTGAGCCGAGCCCATTAGCGGTTCCGCCTCAGAGCAGGTGTAGCCCGCTGGCATGTGAAGCGCTGGTGCTGTCGGTCATTGTGCTGACGGCACCAGCGCTTTGTTTATGGTGGACGTCAGGTGCGAACGCCGAGGATGGGCGCAATGGGATGAATAAACGGGGCATAGACACACGTGTGGGGTGACGGAATAACCGTCACCCCACACGTGTGTCTTCACAAATGGATGCGATAATCAGCTATTCGCCTGGCTTACCTGGCTTACTCAGCTGGGCTTACTCAGCTGGGCTTATTCGTCCAGGCTGCCGGACAGCTGCGGCGTCGGGTCCTTGGACGGATCGAAACCGGAGACCATGTAGACGATGCGGCGTGCAACGCCAACGGCATGATCGCCGATTCGCTCGTAGAAGCGTGCAATGAGCACGGCATCAATCGTCTGCTGCTGCGTGCCCTTCCAATCCTCGCTGTTGATGATGCTGAACGTCTGGGTGTGCAGTTCATCAAGCGTGTTGTCGTTGACAATGAGCTTCTCAGCGCGATCTTCATCGCGGTTCTGCAGGATGGAGATGATCTCGCCTGCAGTGTGGGAATCGAAGTCCTGCATTTTCTCGAACAGGTCACGGATGGCGGGGTTCACTGCGGAATCAGGGTAAGCGCGGCGCGCGGTTTCGGCGATGTGGCGTGCAAGGTCGCCCATGCGCTCGAACGTGGAGGCGATGCGCAGCGTGGAGATGACGATGCGCAAATCCGTGGCGACAGGGCTCTGCTTCGCGAGCATCTGCACGCACTGGTCGATGATGCTGGCCTCAAGCCCGTCGATCTTCAGGTCGCCGTCGATGACGCTTTGGGCGGCGTCGATGTCATTGTTAAGCAGAGCCTTGCCAGCCCCGTCAATCGCAGCCTTGACCGCAGCTGCCATCGTATCGAGGTCGTCCGCAATCTGCTTCATTTCCTCGTTAAAAAGTACGCGCATGGGAAGCAAACCTTTCGTATTTTTGTCCGTTCCCATTGTACGGAACGACCATCGCCAACGCACAACAAAAGATGAATGGACGGCAAATTTATTGCCTTGATCCACGCCTTTGATTCGCACGGCGGCATGGGGAATCCGCATGGAAATCCTGCCTGCCAAGTGACCTGCGGATGCGTTCCGGCGCTCGCGGACTGGGTATTGACAGGGCGTGAAGTGGCGCAAATCAGCGCAAAAGCCTTGCAAAGACGGCTTGGAACCTGCCCGTGATGCAGCTTGTGAACATCTTCGTCTGAAAATGGTGGCGAACACAATCTTGTGCAAAGATGAATGTGATGCAAACTTTCGAAGTACTGGACATAGTTGTGCTCATCGGTTGTATCGCGCTTGCGGTGGCGCTTGCCGTGACCTTAGGAAGGCTGCGTTCCGCCCGCTTCGCTCGGCAGCAGAACGACAACGCCTTGCACGCCGACACCCGGCATGTGCTTGCCGCATTGGATTCCGAGGCGATTGTGGTGGGCGCCGACGACAGTGTGGTTCAGGCGGCGCCTGCGACATACCGTCTGGGGTTGGTGCGCGATGATGCGATAGCGGATGAGCGTTTGCGCGAGCAGATCATGGAAACGCGGCGCACCGGCCAGGTGCACAGCTTCGAATTGGTCACGCAGACCGCCCAGGATTATGCAATGAGGGGCCTGACCCCAGGGGAGAGGCTTGCGCGTGAGCAGGATGCAGCCTCCGCTGCCACGGGCGCTGCGCCTGCAATGACCGTCTCGGATGCCGTGAACTCCATCTCGGATGCACGTCGCAATGACCCGTCGGCGCGAAATGGCGGGCACGGCAAGAGATTCTCGTCCACGCCGCGCAAGAACTGGCTGCGCCTCACCGTGGTGCCGGTCAACGCTCAGCTGATTGTGGTGCTTGTCACCGATGACAGCGACAGGCATCGCTTCGAACAGTTGCGTGATGATTTTGTGAGCAACGTGACCACGCAGCTGGATGAGCCCGCGCAGGCATTGGAACAGCTGGGTGAAAGCCTGAGCGATCCGGATGTGAATGCGCGCGACGTGCAAGCTCAGGCGGAGCAGGTTACGGCACAGGCAAAATACCTGCGTCATCTGGTTTCCGATCTGATAATCCTGCTCAAGGCACAGGGCAGCGGGTCGGTGAAAGAGTCTCCCGTGGTCAATCTTGAGGATGTGGCATGCGACGTGGTGGCGGAGGAGCAGCCTCGCGCGGATGCTGCGCATGTGACGCTGGAATTCAAGCATGCAGCGAATCCGCAGCTCGTGCATGGCAACGCCGACCAGTTGCATGCTGCAATCGCCAAGCTGGTGGAGAACGCCATTGAATTTTCGCCCGACCGCTCCCATGTGAGCATCGCCGTCGAGCCGGACGACACGGGTGATTACACGCAGGTGCGCGTTGTCGACAATGGCCCTGGGGTTCCGGAGGCCGACCAAGACAAGATCTTCCAGCGTTTTTACCGTGGCAAGACGCAGCAGCGCGTGCACGGCGGGGAGGACGGCACCGGTTTGGGACTATCCATCGTCAAGCATGTGGCGCTCACCCATCAGGGACGTGTGGATGTGTGGAGCAAGCCCGGCAGCGGCAGCACATTCACTATCGTGTTGCCCAAGGCGACGGATGGTGAGTACGACCAGGTCGCCTGAATTTAGCGGTGTGCGTTGCCGGCGTTGCTGGCAGCGTGCGCATCGTTGATGCTCATGGAATCGACAGAGGAATCGTTGGCTGCGGAATCGTCGTCACCATCGTCGCCAAGCAGCCGGTAGATGCGTCGTTCGTTATGCTCCCA
Source organism: uncultured Bifidobacteriaceae bacterium (assembly GCA_964451025.1). Lineage (GTDB taxonomy): Bacteria > Actinomycetota > Actinomycetes > Actinomycetales > Bifidobacteriaceae > Pseudoscardovia. The sequence continues at coordinate 12,627 of CAYVHC010000020.1, read as the reverse complement.
GATGAGCAGACCCAATCCAACCACCACGCCGATCACACAGGTGATGGCCTCGCGCAGGGGCAAGATGCCAGCGATGGTGCATATGATGCACACCACCCCTGCCACGCCCCACAGCACCGTGCCGCCAAGAAACAGGGGAAACAGGTCAACATGCACGGGAGGCGGCCCCGGTTTTCGGACTGTCGGATCCCAGATTGGTGCAAGTTTCATGCTTCATACCTTACATCGTGCCGGAGGATGGCTCACGATAGCCTTGGCGCATGCTCGGGCAATGACGGCTGCGGCGCGGTATGGTTGTTGGGTTATGTGAAACGCCTGCGTGAGGTCAATCCCCGCAATGGCGGAACGACCCACGCTATGTCGCCAGTGACCGGAAGGAGGAACCGTGTTTCCGATTCAGCCTGTTCCCAAGACGTATTCGTGGGGGTCAGACCATCGGCTCCAGGACATTTTCGGCATAGAGTGCCCCGGGCCGCTTGCGGAAATGTGGTTCAGCGGTCATCCCGCCTCACCGTCGCCGGTGGACATGGATGGCGACCGCATGGCGCTCGACGAGGCGATACGCCGCGCTCCTGAACTCATGGTGGGCACCGATGCCTCGGAGACGTGGGGGCCGGTGCTGCCATACCTGTTCAAGATCATTTCGGCCCGCATCCCGCTGTCGTTGCAGGTGCATCCTGTGGATTTCGAGGCACGGGCAGGTTATAACCGCGAGAATGCGGCGGGGATTCCCGTGGATTCTCCTATCCGCTCGTTCAAGGACTCCATTGCCAAGCATGAGATGGTGGTGGCGTTGGAACGTTTCGAGGCGTCCGTGGGATTCGCACCGCGACCCATCGAACTGGCGGCGTTGCGAGCGATCGACCATCCGCTGGCGCAGGCGATGGCATGTGAATTGGCAGGCAAGCAGCCCGTCGATGCGCGGGGTCTGAACACGCGGTATTCCGATGCCCCGGCGACTGCGGTGGCACGAGTCGGTGATTTTTCATATGCCACCGATCGCGTGCATGCGTCTGCGTCCTCCCCTGATGGCGCCGCGCTTGCTGCTGCTGGCGGCGATGGGATCGATGCTGATATGCCTGCCGCGGCGAAAGTGTGGGGGCATACGCAGCGATGCATCTTCCGCGCATTCCGCATGGCCGCCACCGCTCCGCGCGAGGCGGCGCAAGGGCTGGGCGAGGCGTTGGAATCGGCATGCCACACATGCAAGGGGCGCAGGTCGTCGAAAATCGTGCAGCATACCGCCATGGCGGCGCGCGCATTCCCGGGCGACCCCAGCGTGCTGTGCGTGGCGATGCTCAATCCCGTGAGCCTCGAACGCGGCGAATCCGTGTTCATTCCCGCCGGCACCCCGCATTGCTACCTGCAGGGCACGGGCGCCGAAATCATGACCAATTCCGACAACGTGCTGCGCGCCGGCATGACGCCCAAGCATAAGGACATCCCGAACCTTCTGCGCAACCTTGACTGCAACCCCGCGCCGCCCATTGATCCCACGTCGCGCACGCTCCATGCGCTGTTTACCCCCAACCTTGCGGTTTACCGGCCCAAGCTCAGTGAATTCATGCTCTCATACGGGCATGTGGGCACTGATGATGACAGCGGCAGATGGGACAAGATGGCGCAGCGCCAGCGCTCCACAATCACCGATTACGCGCAGAGCATCGCGCCTTCCGCTGCGATTCCCGCGGTCGCCGGGCCTCGTGTGCTTGTGTGCATCGAAGGCGAAGTGCAATGCACCAGCAGCACGCAAAGCGTCGTGGTGCACAAGGGGGAGGCGTCGTTCATCCCCGCGTCGGACGGGCGCGCGCAAGTGACGTCGGTGGATGGCAAGCATGGCGTGTATTTGCTGGCGTCCACCGGGCTGTGACGGCGGTCTGTGATGATGGCCTGTGACGGTGGTCTGTTGAGAATATGACGGCGGGCTTCCGGGAGTACGCGCACCCCAGGCTCACCGTCGGCGGTGCCACGGGCAATTCTCAGACAACGCACCCATACAAGGAATCCCCTGTGGGAATGATTCCCACAGGGGATTCGTCTTGTTGTGTGCGACGAGGCGCTATGCCTGCGCCTTCATTTCGTTGACGACATAATCGATGCAATGCGTCAGCGCTTCCACATCGGCGGGGTCGACGGACGGGAACACGCCGATGCGCAGCTGGTTGAGCCCCAGCGCGCGGTAGCCGTTGCAATCGACGATGCCGTTGGCACGCAGGTGCCCGAGCACTTCGGATGCCGGTACGTCGTCATCCAGATTCACTGTCACGACGCACGTGGAACGCGCCGGGCCTTCCGGCACGAACGGCGTGGCATAATCGCTGGCATTGGCCCACGAATACAGGATGTTGGACGACTGGCGGGAACGCGCCACCGCCCAGTCCAGACCGCCATTGGCATTGATCCACTTGAGCTGCTCGTCCATGAGGATGAGCGTGGCGATGGCAGGCGTGTTGAGCGTCTGGTTCTTGCGAGAGTTCTTGATGGCCTTCGTCAGCGACAGCATGGCGGGCACCCAGCGGGTCGCGCCGTCAAGCGTTGCGGAGCTTTCGACCGCTTCGGCGCGTGCGATTGCCGCGGGCGAGAGAATCGCCACCCACAGGCCGCCTTCGGCGCCCATCGCCTTCTGCGGGGAGAAGAAATACGCGTCGGTCTGGCTGATGTCCACCGGCAGGGCGCCGGCGCCGCTCGTCGCGTCGATGATGGTGAGGGCGCCCGCCTCCTTGCTGCCGGGCACACGGGTCACCGGGCACATCACGCCGGTGGACGTCTCGCTGTGCGGCCAGCAGTATGCGTCCACGCCTTCGGTAAATTCCGGCACAGCCGCCTCGCCGTAATCCTTGCGGAAGATCACAGGTTCCTCAAGGAACGGCGCGTCCTGCGCTTCCTTGGCGAATTTCTCGGAGAACGAACCGCAGACGCCGAATGCCGCCTTGCGTTCGATCAAGCACGCGCAGGCGATGTCAAAGAACTGCGATGCGCCGCCGTTGCCCAGCACCACTTCGTAGCCTTCGGGCAGATTGAACAGCTGCGTCAGTTCGCGGCGGATGGATGCGACGATGTCCTTGACCCCATCCTGACGGTGGGACGTGCCCAAGGGAGAGCGCCACGACTGGTAAAGCACGGTGGCTTGGTCTTCGCGGATGCGGCTGGGGCCGGATCCGAATCGCCCATCTCGAGGAAGCAGATTCTGTGGAATCGTCACTGTAGTAGTCATGCCTCCCACAATAGTGCGGGGCGTGCATTAGCCGGCGGGCGGCGTCCGAAAGGCATGCGCTCCATTCGAAACGCCGTGGGAGCGGCATTCGATGGCGCAATGTGCCCGATGCGGGCAGGCAATCTGCCGTCTTCAGGTTCTTTTATGGTAAAGGGGATACTGTCAACGTATTCATTGTCAGAGGCACATGCCTCAAGTCCGTGATGTAGATTTCTGCGCAAACGCAGGATGTGCAGGTGATTGCCGATTTTCGGCAGGAATTATTGTGAAACGTGCATCGGGTCCTTAATGCCTTGGATGGTGTGGTTAACCCGGTGCGTCAATCAGTGTGAGGAGTGCGTAGTTATGCGATATGCCCAGCATGCGGCGACCCATGTGTGGAGTGATTCCGCGCGTGAACCGCAGGCGTCTGATGGCGGCGAGCCGACGCCGCGTCATGGCGGAAGGCACGTCGCGGTTTCGCATGCCGAAGCGCGCCATGCCCAGCATGGTCTGGTTCCCGGCGTAGCGAAATCCACACTGTCGCATATGGCGTCCCGAGGCAAGGATTCCAACGCCACCGTGTCTGTGGTGGATGTGCGCACCATGCTTCTCCATGAGCTCAACACGCCTCCCACCACGCGGCGCGCAATCCGTCAGCGCAAGCAGCGCGAGGCCCGCAAGGCGAACATCATGTTCGCGGGTGTCGTCACGGTGCTTTTGGGCACGACGGGATCGCTGTGCATGGCAAGCGCTGCCGGCGTTTTTCCGCGGCTTCCCCAATCCGTCGCCGCCACTCAGAGCGTGACGCTGACCGATGGCTCGGTGTCGTCTGATTCCGAGAGCCTCAGTTCCCGTTCCGAGCGCACGACATCCGTGGACACGTCGTCGTCCGGCAGCTGGGACGGCGAAGAATCGCTGGGGCAGCTCAAGGTCAACACGCTGTCATCCCGCACGGTGATTCTTCCCACTGGCACTCAGGTTGCGGATGGCATCTGGAAGAACTCCGAACTGTATCTTGCGGATGCTCAGGATGTCGACGTGCCGGATTCCATTGATCATCAGACGGGCGACACGGGCAATACATACCCATACGGCCAGTGCACATGGTGGGCGTATGAGCGCCGCCATCAGCTGGGTCTGCCTGTCGGCTCGAATTTCGGTGACGCCAGGAACTGGGCTGCAGCCGCCCAAGCGTTGGGCTATTCCGTCGACAACACGCCGCACGTGGGCGACATCGTCGTGTTCGCCCCCGGTCAGGCAGGCGCCAGCAGCGCATACGGTCACGTGGCGGTTGTCGAAGCCGTCGTGGACGACAAGATCGTCATTTCGGAAGGCAATTCGGGCGGTGCACTGGGGCAGGCGACGAGCCGCACGCTGGCAAACGCGCAGAACTTCACCTACATCCATTACTGATTTCTTTGCTGGTTCTTTGCTGGTTTTGGCGCGTTGACTTACCTACACGTAGCTTCGTGGGGTAAAGTGGGGAACTGACGGTAGCAACGAAGCGCCGTGAAGGCTTGCGGTGCGCCTCAGCCGCGCATCGCTCGGAGTACGAATGAAGTACTAGGTAAGGAGCAGCCATGACTACCAAAAACGACAAGGCGATTCTTGTGGGTGTCGATGGATCGGACGCGAGCTTCAAGGCAACGTGGTGGGCGGCAAACTATGCCAAGCATGCCGGCCTTACCCTGCAGATTGTCTGCGCATATTCTCTGCCCAGTTACGCGGCGGTGTCTTTCGACGCCACGTACACCGCGATGGGTGATGACGCCGTCGCGCACTCAGACGCCGAAGAGATTCTATCCAAGGCGAAGGCCATCGCCGACCAGCAGGGCGTGAGCGCCGAGACCCTCATCGTGACGGGCGACCCCAGTTCCGTCTTCGTGGAACTGAGCCGCAACTACAATCTCATCGTTATCGGCAACCGTGGCAAGGGCGGCTTGGCGGAACGTCTGCTGGGCACCACGAGCTCCAGCCTGCCGGCTTATGCATACTGCCCGATCGTCGTGGTGCCTTACACCGACGACGACGGCACCGTCATGCACCTGAGCAATACGATCACCCGCGTCGCGGTCGGCTCCGACGAATCCAAGTGGGGTCTGAAAGCTCTGGAGATCGCCGCCGCCTTCGCGCACGCGTGGGGTGCCAAGCTCACCGTCATCTCCGCAGTGCCGGCGCTGCGCAACGGACGGACCGAGGAAGGCGTGCTCGACTCCTACGAGGATGACCTCAACACGCGCTTGGAGCCGATTGTGAAGCAATACCCTGAGCTTGTGATTGACAAGTCGGTGGTGCCTGGCTCCGCCGTGGACGCTCTGACCGCGGCAAGCAAGGAGAATGACGTCGTGGTCGTCGGCTCGCGTGGCCGCGGCGGATTCACCGGCCTGTTGCTGGGGTCGATCAGCCAAGGTCTGCTGCAGCATTCTGTGTCGCCGGTCTACGTGGTGCCGCGCAAGTATGTGGAGGCGGCCGAAACCGAGCTCGCCAAGGTGCCGGCGTCCCCGGCGGATGTGCCCACTGTGCCCGTTGAGAAGATCGAAGGCGTGGAGCCTATGGCGGTTCCGACCGCGGGTGAGAACGTCGCCGAGCAGGTTTCCGAGAAGATTGACCCCGAGCACTGAGCAGCGTTGCCCATGAAGCGTCAGGCGCTCTCAGCCGGGTGTGCCGGGCGTGTGCATGAACCCATGCGTAGATGAATTCCGCATCATCCGCGCATGGGTTCATGTCGTTTCGGCTATGCTTGCAGTGTCCGATATGACTGGGCGAGGATTCGCCCGCGCTGGCATCCCCATTGCCGATGCCGGCACATCTGTGTATCTGTAAGGAGTGTCATGGCACGTCTGTGGGTTGAGAAAAACAAGGATGGTTCCTGGGATGCGTTTTCGGATGACGGTGCGCACATCAAGTTCGGCCGTAGCAAGGACCGTGGCGTGTTTTCTCCCGGTGATCTGACGAAGATTGCGCTCGCCGGATGCGCGGCGCTTTCCAGCGAAATGGCGGTCACGAGCGCTTTGGGCGACGGCAAGAGCGCCAAGATCGTGGTCGACGGCACCTATGATCGCGATACGGATGCCTACACATCCTACGAAGAGCAGATCGTGGTGGACGCCACCGAGGCGGGGCTGTCCGAAGAGGACGCCAAGAAGCTTGCCGAGCGCATCCGTCGCCACATTGAAAGCGGCTGCACCGTCATGCACACCTACGCGCATGAGACGCCGGTGCGCATGAACGTCGACATTCGCCGATAGCGCAATTCCGGTAGCGCAATTCCCTGTATTGCGGCGCGCCACGGCTTGTGCAGCGTCGGGTGTGACAACGCCCCGACGCCTGGCACTGCCCGATGGTGCGCCGTTGTCGTCTCTGTGCGTGTGTTGCGCGAGGATTTGTGGGGTGTCTGGAGCTTCCGTGGGCATCTGCATGTGCGCGTGCCTGTGGGCTATCGTGACTGCCGGCATGCGCTTGGCACGCGTGGCATGCGTGTCGCGGGGAGGTTTGCGGCGAGTCGCATTGGCGGCTGGCGCTCAGTTCACACATTTTAAGTTGTAAGTCTTCGCGTTTAGACTGGCAGCCATGGCTTTGACACCAGAAGAACTTGAATCCATTCGCGCGCGCATTCCCGCCAAGCCGGAAAGCGACATCCCCACGCCGTACGAAGACCTTGTGCGTCGCATCCTCACCGAAGGCACACTGAAATCCGACCGCACCGGCACGGGCACCATCAGCCTGTTCGGCCAGCAGATGCGCTTCGACCTTGGTAAAGGCTTCCCGCTCATCACTACGAAAAGGGTGTGGTTCAAGGGCGTGGCTTACGAACTGCTGTGGTTCCTCAAGGGCAGCAGCAACATCAATTGGCTGGTCGAGCATGGCGTGCACATCTGGGACGAGTGGGCGGATGCTGACGGTAACCTGGGGCCTGTCTACGGCGTGCAGTGGCGCAGCTGGCCGGCGCCCACGAAGGACGATCCCAACCGCACGATCGACCAGATTGCGAATGTCGTCGATCTGATTCGCAACAATCCTGATTCCCGTCGCATGATCGTGACCGCATGGAATCCCGCCGAAGTCGAAAACATGGCACTGCCTCCGTGCCACGCGCTGTTCCAGTTCTACGTGGCGGATGGCAAGCTCAGCTGCCAGCTGTATCAGCGCAGTTGCGATATGTTCCTCGGGGTGCCTTTCAACATCGCGTCGTATTCCCTGCTCACGTGCATGATGGCGCAGCAGACGGGGCTGGAGCCGGGTGAATTTGTGTGGACCGGCGGCGATTGCCATGTGTATGACAACCATGTGGAGCAGGTGCTCGAGCAGCTGAGCCGCGCACCGTATCCGTATCCGACGCTGAGCATCGACAAGGCGCCGAGCATCTTCGAATACCAGTACGAGGACTTCCACGTGGAGAACTACCAGCATCACGCCAAGATCGCCGCGCCTGTGGCGGTGTGAGGCGATTGCGCAGGGATGTGCGCAGTCGACGGTTGCATCGGCGGATGCGGTCGGTGAACTCGGCGGTACGTGCGGCGGCAACTGCGGTCGGAAAATGCGGTCGGCAACTGCGGCGGCAACTGCGGTCGGAAAATGCGGTCGGCAACTGCGGCGGCACGTGCGGCGTTGTGCGGTGATGATACACTGTTGCACTAGTCTCATGTTTGATTTCCATATGGCCATATGACCTAAGGAGTGATTAACGATATGGAGCATGACAGTCATAACAGAACGGACCATCACGAACCCAAGCCCGGATTTTCCGGGCGTATGAGCGACGGTCACCGTGACGATGACGACCTCTTCGAAGACGAAGAGGAATATGACGAATTCGACGGCGATGACGAACCCAAGCGTACGTGGGTGAACCTTATCTGGGCACAGGCGCACACGCCGAACGGGACCGAAGGAATTGGCCATAGCGGTAAGCTGCCGTGGCATCTTGCCGAGGACATGAAGCATTTCAAGGCCCTCACGGTGTCTCACCCGGTGATTATGGGGCGTAAGACTTGGGAATCCATGGGATGCAAGCCACTGCCGAACCGTGACAACATCGTGATTTCCGCTGACCCCAATTACCGTGCCCCGGGCGCCATTGTCGCAGCCGATCCGGAAGCGGCTTTGGAAATTGCCAGCCAGACGGCGATTCCCGATGACGGCATGGATCATTCCGAAATCTGGATTATCGGCGGAGCCCAAGTCTTCCACGAATTGGAGGACGAAGCCGATCGCGCGTATGTAACACAAATCGACGGCACGTACGATGCGGATGTGTACGCCCCCGTGCTCAACGACGACGATTGGCGCCTCGAAGAGGAATCCCCGTGGATGACGCCGGCGAAGGATGCCGGCGTGTCACGCTTCCGCTACCTTGTGTATCGCAAGGTCGAGGACGAGGACCGCACCAACTGATTCCGAGATAACTCTTTCTGGATTCAAGGATCTAAGGAGCAGCATGCCCGATTCCAACGACTCCCGTTACACCATCACCACCGTGTGCACCGGCAACATCTGCCGGTCACCCATGGCGGAGATAATCCTGCGCAAGCATGTGGAGGACGAAGGGCTCGAAGACTCGATTCGCGTGATGTCGAGCGGTGTAAGCGACGAGGAATACAGCCATCCCATTGATCCGCGCGCCGTGCGTGTGCTGCGGGCACGGGGTTATGAGATTCCCAAGCATCATTTTGCCCATGCCATCACGCGCGCCGAAATCAACGCCACCGATCTGTTTCTGCCCATGACCGCATCGCATATGCGTGCCTTGCTGCGCATGCTGCCGCCACAGGACCGAGACAAGGTGCACATGTACCGTTCGTTCGACCCGAAGCTCGCCACACCGGCGCCGGGCAAGGAATACGAAATCGATCTTGTGGACCCGTGGTATGGCGGACCGGAGGATTTCGAGATTGCCATCGATCAGATTGAGGAAGTGGCGCCGTACATCATCGACTGGGTGAAAGGCGAAATCGCCTGATTTCGTGCGCTCCGGTGTGTAGGGCGTCAGGGGCGGAGGTTGAAAATCTCTGCGCGGTTGCGCGGCGTGGTGTTCGTGCATGGGTTTTGGGCGTTTCGAGAGTGCTCGTGCCGGCGTTCGATAGGTTGTGACGGTCTGAAATCTATGCGTGGAGGTGTGCGTTGGTGCCCATGCATGGGTTTGCGACGTTGGTTTGCCTTGTCGTGTGCCTTGTGGTCGGCCTCGGCGGTCGGAAACCTCTGCGGTGTGGTGGATGCGGGCGTCCGTGCCCGGGTTTTGGGTGCCGGGGTTGGGAAGAAGATGGGGAGAGGAAACCAGGAGAAAGAAAGAGTCGAGAAGGGGAGAAAAAAGGGTGGGTGGCTTCTTTTCGGATGCAATAGGGAGTTAAAGCAAGAAGCCAGGTATTTGCGGTGTGGACCTTAGGCGGAGGCGGATTCTTGCCTGTCTGGCGGGGAAGATGGATGCCGTTGCACTACGCCATGGTGGTTGCGGTGGTGTGTGCGCTGCGGACATATCTGCGCCTCCCTGCACGCGACAGCACCGCTGCATCACCCTTCACCACAGGCGGTCTGCCGCCTTGCGAAATGTACGATTCATGGAACTCCGGGTCGCACATCGCCCACGTCACGCCATCGTGTGCCCCTACCTTTGCCACGTATCCATAGCCGCAGAACCGCCTCTCATCAAACAGCGGAACGGTCACCACGTCAAGCACCTCCACCTGCTCCTCATGGCGCCGGCCAGTCGTGCGCATGCCGCTCTTCCGTCCGATTTTCGCGACGCTCCGCGCCCCGCATATCACGAATGCCAGCAGGCAGCATCCGACGAATATCCATGATTGCCGGGCGGTGGCAGAGGACGTCGCGGACATTGCCATGGGGATGGCGATGGCGGCTGCGATTGCAATAATCACAAGTACGACGCCCATCTGGAGACGGCGAGTAAAATCCCGTGCCCTTGCCACCACCTGTTTGCCGTCCTCCGAAAGGGGAGTGCGGCCATGGACCCTGAATCCGTCCATCCCGCTTGATTTATAGCATTCGCCCCATTCGGCGCTGCGCCACAGGCTGCCGAACGACCTGGGATCCTGGTAGTCGTCGTCCGCCTTCATGCAATGCCAGCGCTTGCCGCCTGAGGCGTCCCGCACCCAGCCGGGCGTGGAGACATTGAAATCGGCATACGTGAGTATCTTGTGCACGCGGACGTCATCGGCTTCAGGCGCATCCGCATACAGTGCGACGACGCTGCTGCCCAGCGGAAGGTCGCCTCCTCCATACATCGCATCATCAGACCATACCTGCATCTGCCTGCCGCGGGAGTCCCTGAAGGCAACGAGGTAGTAGTGGAGCCACTGCCACATGGAGGTATCGTCACCGTCGGAATCGGGGATGTGGATTTCGCATCGCAGCGCGTTCGAATCCACGACGACGCCTTTGGCGAGCCTGAGGTTTTCTCCGATGATTCGCATGCCCGCTTCGCCCATGCCGGAGTTGAATTGTGCGATGCGTTCGTCAAGGTGTATCGCAGTTGCGAAGGCATCGGTGCCGTCGGCGTTGCGGTGTGAATCTCCCTGCCAGGCGTGCGAGGTCGCCGATTCGCGCGGCATGACAGGCGCCGCCACCTCGGGGTCGAAGCCCATCCCGTAGCTGGCGTTCGCGTCGCTGGGGGCTTGCCAGTCCTGAGCATTATTCATCGTTGCACCTTCCCTGACGAAGAGATGGCCAATGGCATGGCGTCGGTCAGTCCGATGCCGTTGCCCGTACCATTGGCGCCGAGCTGTTCCTGCCACACGTCGGAGCCTGGTATGGGCGTGCCTGGCATTCTGGCGTGAAGCGTGCCCGCGCGACGGCAGTCGACGAGCATGACGTCATGCTGCCCGCCGTGTGCAGCGGTGACGATGCTCACGCGCACCGTCTCGCCGACCGTGAACGGCGGCATCGCCTGCGCGCCACGCCGGATGGCGTTGCGCTGCCGTATGTCGCACATGCCCCAAGCGTCGGCATCCTGGCGGTCGGGAGCGACACCCAGACGAACAAGGCATCCTTCTCCCACATACAGGCCATGGGAAAACAGCGGAACGGGCACGATTTCGCGAACCATTGCATCGATATGCGCCGCCGACCCCGAATTCGTGGGATGCCATGCGCGCGAACGCCTGCGCCAACGTGCCCATCGTGAAGCCGCGGTGCCATACAGGATGCTGAGGACCATGCTTATCGCGCACAGCGCAAGAAGCACGGCGCACGCCCAGCGCGCCCACTGCGGCGCATCCAGGTCTGTGACGCTCGACACATGCACTATGGCGACAAGCCAGTAACAAAGGGATCCATAGATGAACACGCCGATGAGCGCATCGATGCCGAAACGCCGGGTGCTGCGCACAAGCTCCGGACCGGCATCCAGCGAATTGGCGTCCCGGTATGCCAGCGCCCACGGACTGCGTGAAACGAGCGAGGCAAGGCGCCCGGCATCGCGCAGTCCCGGACCGTCTGCGCCCCACGGCACGCCATAGGCCGCCGACGGCTCCGCGGACAGAATGCGCAGCCCCGCATCCGAACGCGACGGGTGATAGACGATTCGCACTTTCGAACCCACGTGCGGAACGTCCCGCACGGTGCCCAGCGCATCCGACCAGCATTCGCGCTCGCGGCCGTGCACATCGGTGAAACGAACCCGCACATGAATTCTGGAACCCCACCTGCCCTCGGGGCGGATGGAATCCGTGACGATGCCCGTTGCATGTCTCTCGCCTGGCATCAGAAAGTCACGCAAAGGTATGCCGCGCGCGGCGGCGAACTGCAGGTGCCCGCGCATATGGCGCATGGTGCGCGCCGTCCACAGAGTCACGGCAATCACCGGGATGCCGATCAGGCAGGTTGCGATGACCGTGATGAGGCCGTTGGCAGGGATGTCGCTTCCATCGTTGATGCCTTGGAAATTCGTTGAGACCGCCCATGCGACGAAGCAGCAGTATAGGACGACTGCGCCTGCCATGAGTGCGTTCACGAAGTGCGCAATGGCACATACGGCAATGGGAAGCAGATAAGGGTGCTCGTTTGCGCCTTCGGATACAATCGATACCCCTGGTGTTTCGCGCCATGCCGTACCGAGCCGATAATCCATTGTCTCTGTCTCCCTAGCCTGCCGTTGCAATGACTCCACTGTACCTGAGAATTGGCGCGGAGTGGTGCGCGTTGGTGAACGGAGGGTGAGCTGCCGGGGGGGGGCGGGGCGGTGCAATGCGAGGCGGTGGGCTGTGGCGATGCAGGACAACCCAAATCTATGCGTGGAGGTGTGCGTTGGTGCCCATGCATGGGTTTGCGACGTTGGTTTGCCTTGTCGTGTGCCCCTGTGGTCGGCCTCGGCGGTCGGAAACCTCTGCGGTGTGGTGGAGGCGGGCGTCCGTGCCTGGGTTTTGGGGTTAATAGTCATAATGTGTGTTTTATTTTCCGGGTTTGGCCTTGCGGCAGTA
>CAYVHC010000019.1:0-17560 GCA_964451025.1 uncultured Bifidobacteriaceae bacterium | reverse complement strand
CAATAACATAGGATAACCAAGAAAAAGCAAGGGATAAGCCAACAGCTTACAACCCTTACGTGATTCAGGCAGCGATGTGCATCAGGCGCCACGCAGGCGATGAGCCGCCCGGTTGACCGCCTCGTCGGTGGCCGTCACCGAGAAGCGCAGGTAGCCGCTGTCGCCATAAAACTCGCCAGGCGCGGGCACGATGCCAAGTTCGGCAAGCACATCCATGTCGTCCCAGCAATCCTTGCCCTGTGCCTTCACCCACACATACAGACCACCGTCAGGAATCGCAGCATCATCGTAGCCGAACGCCTTGAGCCCATCGACGAGCGACATGAGTCGAGACAGATATTTGCGCCTCTGCGCCACCACGGTGGCATCGTCTCCCAACGCGTACGTCATTGCCGCCTGCACCGGCCCCGGTATGATGAGGCCAATCTGCTTGCGCAACGCCGCCATGGGATCGACCAAGTTCTTGTCACCGGCGATGAACGCCACGCGATAGCCCGCCATGTTGCTTTGCTTGCTCAAGGAATACAACGCGAGTAGTCCCTCGGCGCTGCCTGAGCACACGCCTGGGTCAAGGATGGACGGGGCGGCATGCGAAGCAAGGCCCGCAGCATCAGCGTCATCGGCTCCGCGCCATGCCAGCAATGCATAGCATTCGTCGCTGAGCACCACGGCGCCAATACGGCGCGCCGCCATCACGATATCGTGCAATTGGAATGCATTGAGCATCCTGCCACTGGGGTTGTTGGGTGAATTGACCCAAATGGCCTTGACTCCCTTGATGTGCTCCCACGAAGCGGTGTCTTCAACCGCATCGACCAGCCTGACGGTGGCGCCGGCCAACTGCGTGCCAATGGCATACGTGGGATATGCAATCCGTGGCTGAATGACGACGTCCCCTGGCTGCAAATGCAGCATGGACGCCATCAGGGCGACGGCTTCCTTCGAGCCAACAGACGGCACGGCGGCCGCGCCGAGGGCTGTCAGGTCGACACCACGATTGCGCGCATACCACTGGGATATCGCCTCGCGCAGCTCCGGTGTGCCTACCGTGGCGGGATACCCATAAGCGTTGCGCGCATTGGAGGAATCAGCCAAGGCCTTGCGCACGCCATCGGACACCGGATCCACCGGCGAGCCGATGGAAAGGTCGACGGAACCGCCCGGATATGCCGCTGCCGCTGTGCGAAACGCCGACACGCGGGACCAATCGTAAGGAGTCGAATACGCTTCAAAACCCATGAATGCGCCAATCAGCCGTTGATGCCGGAGGGAAGCGCAGCCACGCGAGGCTCGTCATGGCCAAAGGCGCCGACCGCGGAAGCTCCGCCCTTGTCGCCCACTTCAGCGAAGAAGCTCACCGCGGCATCCTTGTACCACGCCCAATCGTCGGGCAGGTCGTCTTCATAGAAAATCGCCTCGGTGGGGCACACGGGCTCGCAAGCACCGCAGTCAACGCATTCGTTGGGGTTGATGTACAGCGTGCGGTCGCCTTCGTAGATGCAATCCACTGGGCATTCGTCCACACAGGCTTTGTCCTTGACATCCACGCAAGGCTCAGCGATAACGTAGGCCATGATGGCTCCTTCCTGCCGCGATGCGGCCAACATGATGCGCGCCGAATTGCTGGGCTGCAGCGGATGCAACCCAAGGCGCGAGTTCTGCTACAAGGTTACGACCGTTTGACGACGCTGCGCCACCATGCCTCAGCACCTATGCGTGTCGCACCATCGCCGCCGCAGCACAGCGTGTGGCCGGTTTCGTTCAGCTCCGGGCGACACATGCCAGGCGTGGCGGGGCTCAGCGCACGATCACCGGTTCGGGCACAAGCCGGATTCCAAAAGAGTCTTCGACGCCTTTTTGGATGCTCGCGGCAAGGCGCATCACGTCATCAAAGCGCGCCTGTCCCCTGTTCGTCAGGGCAAGGGTATGCACGGTGCTCAGACCGGCACGGCTCAATTCGGGGTGCGACTCCTGCGCATTATCGTCCTGCCTCGACGCAAGAGTGAAGCCACGATGGAATCCCGCATGGTCGATAAGCCATGCAGCGGACGTCTTGACGCCCATGGTGCCGTCGGGAAGCGCAACCGGATACTGCGGCGCACCGTCAAGATAACGCTGTGCGTGAGCCACCGTGACCACGGGATTGATGAAGAAGCTTCCGCAGCTCCAACGATTGTGATTGGGCTGCGACGTCTCGCCTGCCATGCTGCCATCGCCCGCAACGTCGTCATTGCCAGTGGAAGTCCCCGCGGCAATGGTGCTCGCCTTGGTGCCCGTCATCCAACGGTTGGCGTAGCGAGTCGGGTCCTCCAGCATGTCTTTGCCGGCGCGCACCTGCAGCACGGCTTCGCGGATGCGAGCGAGCTCCATGCGCTCCCCCACATCCACTCCGAGAGCCTTGGCAAGCTGCCCCATGCCTACGGTGCCACGATTATCAGAATGCAGCACATACGTCACTTCCAGCACGATGAACCGCGGAGTGGGAAACCACCGGGTCGTCTCCCGTGTCTGCAACGAACCGGTGTACATGGTTGTCTTGAGCGAGGATGTGCGGTATCCAAACCGCAGGTCATCGGCATCCAGAGTGCGGATGACCTGTTCCTGCCTGTCCCACACTCGCACCCTTCGGATGCTGGAGGCGACCTCCTGCCCGTAGGCGCCGATGTTTTGCACAACCGACGCTCCCACGGTGCCGGGAATGCCGCTGAGCCCTTCGACGCCTTCCAGTCCGTGTGCAACGGTGAACGCCACGAAATCATCCCAGTTCACGCCGGCTTGCGCGGTCACCGTGACGTCTTCCCCACTGTGCTGTGAGACTTTCGCCGGCGCATCATGCACGTCCACGCCATGACGGGCGTCACGGACCACGGTGCCGTCGAACGGCGAATCAGAGACAAGCATGTTGCTTCCGCCACCGATCACACACAGCCTTTCACGCTTCGAGTCCGCGGAACGCACGGCATCGATGAATTCGTCTTCCGTGGCAGGCTGCACGAATGTGCGGATGGCGCCACCGATGCGAATGGTCGTGATGTCGCTGAAAGCGGGTGCAGCCGCCTGTTGAGCATCCACCTGTTCAACGGGTTGATTGATAAGCGCGTCGGTCATGAATGCCTCCCTTGGTTGACGTGAGCATCACACGGGGTACGGAATACCCATAAATGGGTCTGGGCAATGGTGCTATCTAGAAGTGTAGGGCAACCGCCGTAACTGCCGTGGCGACACAAACCGCCGGAATGAGCCACCTGACGGAGTGAGAAGACTTCGCCGTGTGGCGGTGATGCTCTCACGCGTGTGACTGAAAAGTGCTGCCGGGTATGAAAAAAGCCCGGCGAACCGGGCTGTAAAGTCTAACTGTGGCAAATTCACGCTTTAGCGGGTCTCGCGATGCAGCGTGTGCTTGCCGCAGCGCGGGCAGAACTTCTTGAGTTCGAGACGGTCGGGCGTGTTACGACGATTCTTCGTCGTGATGTAATTGCGCTCCTTGCACTCGGTGCATGCGAGCGTGATGCCCGGACGAATATCGGCGCTCTTGCTAGCCATTTTCCACCTCTGTTTGTTTACCGAATTGTGCCGGCCAGGTATATCGCCCGGCCGGCTCTCGTAGCGAGAGAGTGACTCGAACACTCGACCTTACGATTATGAGTCGTACGCTCTAGCCAGCTGAGCTATCCCGCCATGGAGCCTCGGGCGGGAATTGGACCCGCGACCTCTTCCTTACCAAGGAAGTGCTCTACCACTGAGCTACCGAGGCGTGGCTGATAGTGGATTCGAACCACTGAAGGCAGAGCCGGCAGATTTACAGTCTGCTCCCTTTGACCGCTTGGGAAATCAGCCATTGCAACTCGAGGGAACTTCTTGCGTTGCTCTCTCGTGCGGCAACTTGGCTATAATGCCATGAAATTTCGAGAAGCGCAAGTCAACGTCCAACGGCGTGTCGCGACAGCATCACAAGATGCCCCCGCACGCCCAGCGACCACCCAACCGCACTGCTGCAAAGCAGAGGATTGCGCCCTGCCACAATGCAAAAAGCCCGCCGCATGGGGCGGGCTTTCACGTGAGGCGTTGGCCAGTGAAACTTAGCGAATGATGGCCAGCACATCGCGAGCGGACAGGATCAGCAGATCCTCACCGTCGAAATGCACTTCAGTGCCTCCATACTTCGAATACAGAACCTTGTCGCCGACCTTGACATCCATCGGGATAATCTCGCCATTGTCCGCGCGACGACCAGGACCAACCGCCAGGACTTCGCCCTGCTGCGGCTTCTCCTTGGCGTTCTCCGGAATGAACAGACCGGACTTCGTCTGGGTCTCGGCCGGAGCCTGCTTAACGACAATCTTGTCTTCCAACGGTGTGAGTGAAATCGACACTGTGGGCCTCCTGTTTCTGCATATTCAGAGAGTGACTATTGCCGCATGGCCGGCGTGTGGCGGCTGACGAAACGCCTCGCGTCTTTCATGCGCTACCTCGAATAGTAGCGCAACATTTAGCACTCCGCCAATTCGAGTGCTAATTCTCTCTCTCGGTGAAATGCCATGCAAAACAGTGCGCATCACCCTATAGGTCACCGCGCAGAACGCCTCGTCGCCGAAGGCGCGATGGACGCACGGCGATGCCGTTCCAGCGCCTGCTGCAGATCACGGTCCAGTTCTTCCTGCGACACGCTGTGCGCGTGCAGCACTTCCGATGCATCCAGCACACCCTCGGCGTTCTGGGAAGCCTCCGCAGCCTCGCGCTGTGCAGCTGTGCGAATCTGCTCCGTCATGCCACGACGCGGCACTGCCTTCGCAACCTGCCGATACGACTTGATTTCCGCGCTGCGCACGGCGGAGGTCTGCGCACTGTCGGCAGCTCCCAGCGTGAACGAGAGCGATGTATGCAGGACATCAGCGGACGGTTCCTTGGAATGGATCGCCTGGCTAATCTGCTGTTTATTCATTGTCACGGTAGGCGTCAAATCCGCACGGCGCGGATTATCCACGACATCATCATGATGGGATCGCGCGGAGGCATCTGCCCGTTGATCCTTGTGCGATGATTGCGGTGGCCGCGTCGTTCCCTTGGCTTCCCCGGATGCGCCGGACTGTGCGGATTCTGAAGATTTCGCGAATGCGCCCCGACCACCATCGGCGACACGCCGCTGCGCCTTATATAGCGCGAAACGACGTTCCCAAGCGCGCGCCTGTGAGGATGCGTGGATTCCGCAGCCAAGCACCACTGCGAGCATTGCGACCGGAATGAGCGTCCATGCCGGCGAGAAATGCAACACAAGCGCCACAGCGAACGTCACAACAGCCGCCGCACACAAAGCACCCACTACAATGCGGCGACGTTTGAATGCCTTGTGCCGGGCTTGACGAATTGCCCGAACGGTATCGTTGTCGAATGCTTCGGCAGCGGCATGACCCTTGGATTGGTCTGACTTCTGATGAGACACCTGAGGCATCGTTGCGGCACTGTGCTCGGATTGCCGAGTTGCAGAGGAATCTTCAATCACCGTCGCCTCGCTTGTGCTGGGGGAACCATCCGCGGCATCCCTCACGTGCGATATGCCTTCCACGAGGCCGCCAGAACGAGGCGTGTCGTCTGTCTCATCATGATGAGCGTCGACATCAATGATACGCATCGATTCTGAAAAACGATCGCCGCTGTGCCTCGTAGCATCCTTCATGCTCTGACTGGCGTGCGTCGGAAACCACCACAGGACGAACGCCACCAGAACCACGCATATGAGGATTCCGCTGAACGATTCAAAGGTCATAGCGCCAACGATAAAGGACTCATCTGAAAATTCAACACAGCACAATCGGCGTGTCTCGCAATTGACGAGGCGTTTACAGACGTGGCAGCCTCTCGACGAGACTTGCCGACACATCGGTGGAAAGAAGGGAGAAGCTGCGATGGTCACGCCACTGCCCACGCACGAACATATAGCCGCGACGCACGCCTTCGTCATGGAAACCCAGCTTCTGCACAACGCGCAAGGAGCGGCGATTCTCAGGGAGAATGTCGATCTCGACGCGATGCAGATGCGGGCCGGAATCCGCGAAAAACGCCCAATCGGTCAGCAATGCCACTGAAAGGGGTGCAAAACCGCGGCCGGCGTATTGCTCCGCCACCCAATAGCCGATGATTCCGCTGCGCACCGCGCCATAGCCAATGCCACCCAAAGAAATCTGACCGACGATGCCGCCTTGTTCCTCCATGGCGAGCACGAGCGCGGATCCTGACTGTTCGCTGAAACGCTGCTGGTCGATCCATGTGCGAAAGGTGATGCCGTTGCGATGCATGGGGTCGCCTGAATCCCACGGAGACAACCAATCACGGTTGGCGATGCGCACATCGCTCCATTCCATCTCATCGTCATAGGTGAGGGGCCTCAGGCTCAGCGCAGGGTATCCCAGCGGCGCCTTGAGCCGTTGCGGCACCACAAAACCGTCACCCGCCCGAGGATGCAGCGCGGCCGAATCTTCCTCATCGTGGTGCAAAAAAGATCGCAAGACCATACCGCCATGCTAGTGCACCGTGGCGCTCAACCATGCTGCCGCGCACATGCCATGCTGCCGCTAATGTGAAACCTGGCGACGGCCACCCCAGCGCCATGCTCAGAAAGCCGCTGCGCTTTTGAGAGATACGCCTGAGAGGGCATGCCTCAAAAGCACAGCTCAGAAGACCCATCAAAAACATCCCGGAAAGCCGCATCACATGGACGATCAATGCACATCAACCGCAGAACTGAAACAACAGCTGCGTGCACAGTTCAGGCAGCTGCGACGCGACAGCACGACTCCAGGCAGCGAATTGGCTCGGCAGCGCTGTGCCCCGCTCGCGTTGGAGGACGTGGGGCGATTCCTCTCCCAGTCGAACGGGGCGTCCGATCGCCAACCGGCTGTGGAAGACTGGGGACAGTCCCACAGCCTGCACAGCGGAATGGCTCAAGGAACGGCACAGGGAACGACTCGAGAAACAACCCAACGCACTGCAGCCGCTTTCGTCTCCGCCCCAGACGAACCCGATACCACGGACTTGCTCACATGGCTGGCCGCACATGGCTGGAGAATCATCACCCCCGCCATGCATTATGCACAGCCTCTGCCCAATGGCCGCATCCCCGACGACACCGCTCCGACGCGCAATGGGAAGCTGCTGACCATCGGCTGGCAGCAGCTTGCGGTGGGCAGCGCGCCTTTACGCAGCAGTGCACTGGTTGCAGACACAGGCACGGGCACCGGCACTAACACCGGCACGGACGAGAGCATCCCGTCGCTGGGGGCAGAGGAACTGAGCACGGCCGATGTGATATTCGTGCCAGCCGTGGCGGTGGATCGGCATGGGGTGCGGCTGGGCCACGGCGCCGGATGGTATGACAGGGCTTTGATGCATCGATCAGCGGACGCCATGCTCATCGCCGTCGTGTGGCCGTGGGAAAACACGGACACTCTACCTTGCGACCGTTATGACGTGCGCATGGATGCGGTGCTCACGTCACAAGGAATGCGACGCTTCGCTGCCCTTTGAGCGAAATGCCCGCCGACTGTCTGCCCGGTCGCTAGGATGAAGAGGAGAACAGGGCGCCTGCACCCGTCAGCGCTCCCCTTGCCGTTCATGCAAGGGACGTTTGGCATGGCGCGTGCATGGCGCGCTCCCCTATCGTTGTGCCCATCAGCAAAGGACGTACAGTGCCCACCTATCATTATCGTTGCAAGAATTGCGGTTATGACTTCACCATTCAGCGTTCCATCACCGCCGATCCGCTGACGCAGTGCCCTCAGTGCAAGGCTGAGGACATCCATCAGGTGTATTCCGCGGTCCCCATCAACTTCAAGGGAAGCGGCTTCTACCACACCGACAAGGACAAAAAGTAAGCACCGGTAACAAGAAAATACCGGCACACAGTGGGCGTGTGCGGCAGGCATTGTGAATCTGCCGCACGCCCCTCAGCCGTGGCATTTCCAGATGGGGATGCCACGGCTTTTTAATGCTTATTGAAACGGCAGGCATCGAGTCTCTGTTGGAGAGGCCACTGGAACTGCCACGGGAACTGACATGGGAACTGCTGACGAACCGATGCAACTGGAATTGCAGTTGGAACCGTTGTTGCTGTAACCATTGCTGGAAAGGCTGCAGCTGAAGCCGTCGTTGCCCAACCGCCACACCTCACGCCAATGCGACAAGTTATCCACAGGGACGCATGACGGCGTGCAACTTATCCACAGGGGTGATTCGTACATGTGCAGACGGTCCACATTGGTCGAATTGCCTCCGAAATCCGACGGCGGTGTGCAAGGCTTGCGCCATGAGTATTTTTCATCACGATCATGCAAGCGCCTTCCCCACGCCAAGGAACCGCTCCGCACGTCACAATGGCGCATCCGCTCTTGTCGCGCGGCGACGACGCCTGCTGACACGTCGCCTTGTATGCGCCCTGTGCGCAGGATTGCTGGCATGGTCGATTGTGAGCGCCATCGGGATGTCGCGGGCAACCTGTGCGATTTATGTGGCGGCGCGCGATATCACCGTGGGCGAGCACGTGACGTCGTCGATGCTGCGAACCGCGTGGGTAGCCCAGGATAGTGCTGCTCGCCATGCCATCTCTGTGGAATCGGCAGCGGATGGTGCGGTAAGCGGTTTTGCACAAGTGGCCATCGCCCGTGGAGAACCCGTATTCACCAGCATGCTGTCATCTGACGCATTCGCCACCGAAGGACTCACATCTGTGGATCTGCAGCTCGCCAGCACCACTGATCGGCTAGTGCCCGGCGATGTCGTGGACCTCGTCGCGTCACGCGCCTGCACAAGCACGGATAGCGCTTCGTCTTCCACCGCAGATATGGCAACGCAAGGAACAGGAGCCCCACAAGGAACTGGACAGGAAGGTGCAGCTGATACCACCGACAATCCAGCTAATCCAGCTGATCTGTCCGATTCCGCTGATACGAATAACCCGATTGACTCCGCTGACGCAGCGGCTGGCGAAGCATCGGACCTTGCTACACCGCCGACTGACTCATGCATACTCGCCCATGGTGCCATGGTGCTGAAAGTCACACAACCTTCTTCGTCTGCGTTCTCTTCAGCACAATCACCGTCCGTGGCGCTCGCCCTTGCTCCCGCCGACGCGCTCACTGTACTCGCGGTTGCGGGGAATGAACCGATCATCGCAGTGGAGCGCGATCGAGATGCAACAGCCGACTGATATGCCGTTGGAAGGCATCCCGCCGGCCGTGAGTATCAGGCCCCGTCCTGACGTCGCTCGGAATACACACCCCAATGAGGCGGAAGTTCGGTCAGGATGCGCGCATCGTCATCCCGTTCACGTGCCGCCTCCGTCTGCTGGTCCTGGGGATCGACCACCGTGCCGTCAGCTTCGAACCATTCGGTTCCCTGCCTTACGACGCGATGATGACGCCCACGACGGCGCTGAGACGCAGGCTGTTGCAAGGATTCCTGCGTCACAGTTCATCACCCTCCAGCTGGGAAAGCTGGCTTACGACGCGATCAACTTCTTTATCCGGGTCCACGAACGCCGCCACGCTCCAGATGAACGTGACTGCCCAGCCCAGTTCCCGAAGGTTCTCGATGCTGAAGCGATACCGCTGGCGTTCGGAGCGGATGGACATGAACCGTGCGTCATCCACCTTCACCGCCAAGCGGAATTGCTTGCCGGGGAATCCCACGACGAGCGGTACCTGCACACCACCGTCGAAACCGTAGTTCGTCTCGACGGTGAGTCCGCGGGACTTGATGCGATTGGCAAGGTCGTTGACGATCACATCGTCGGAAGCGTGCCCGCGCGGCATGGGCATGCTGTCGGAAAGGTGTTCGCACCATGCCAGCATCTCTTTGAGCAATTGCGTGCCCGGCGTGCGAAGGCGATCGTCATCCATGTCAGCGGAACCGAATGTGCTGATGATGTTCGTGCGCGACGTAGCCAAGGCGAGCGCATCGAGCAACATGCCGTCACTACCGGGCTGCTCCATGATGCCGAACTGCTGGGTCAGGTGCTTGGGCTGGCCTTTGGCAAAGCTGCACGCGAGGATGACATCATCAGCCGCCGCGCCAGCGACTTCAGAAATGGTGATGATGCGCACGTGGCGCAGGAAGTCACGCAGGCCAGAGGTGCGCTGCGCACGCGACTTGAGCTCAGCGCCGATGCGAATCCTGTTCGTATCGGTCAGGCACACGATGGACATGCGGTAGCGCTTGGGAAGATCCTGGTATTCAGCCGCCCTCGCCTCAACCGTGTCGGCGACAGCCTTGACCTCTTGCTTCGTGGATTCCACCAGGCCACTGGCCTCTTCAGGAATCCCCACCCCGTCGACGCGGGAGTATTGCACGTCTCCGCGCACCTTGCCAGTCGACAGCGAGAAGCGGACATCGCCATAGCCATGATCGGCGAGGAACAACGCCAGGCGCGGATCACGATGCGACGGCGTGGACAGGGTGTTGACCTGTGCCAGATATGGCAGGAGCTGAGTGATTGCCGGGGACGACAACGTCTGCTGATGGCCGAAAAACACCACGCTATCTACACGCGACAACACGGTAAGAATCTCAATGGGGGTCATATGGGATGCAGCGTCCACAATCGCCACATCGGCGATGTGCTCCGGTCCACTTGCCACAGCAAGCGAAGCAGGTGTGCCCACGAGAATCGGCTTGGCAACCGCCAAAATCGATGCGAAATCACGACGCAGCCGTGTGAACGGCAGCACCGTGGGAGTGGCGAGCAACGTATGCAGCTGATTGGCTTCCTGAGAATGGGCATACAGCGTCTCGGAAAGCCTCTTCATCATCTCTTGCTGGGCCATGGGGCCAATGGAGCGCACATGGTCCATATCCACCTGTGCGAAACGATCCGCCGCCTGCGAGAGCACGGAACTATCCTGGCTCGCGATGATCGGAGACTGCTGCACAATGAGGTTGAACACAGTCGCCCACCAGGCGAGCAAGAACTCATCCGCGACAGCCTCCACCGGCACCCGCCGTGCACGAAGATCAGCGGAGAGCTTCCCCAAGCCAACCTTGTCGATGTCGCGTTCCAGGCAACTGCGCTCTGGGAGCGTGTCGAGCGCCGAATGATCGTCATACAACGCACGAAGCCGGTCTTCCAATTGCTGGAAACCCACGGATTCCAGTCCGGAACCCTGCGGCGTAGTGGCAAGCACGGAGTTCATGGCCGTGAGGTCGGCGCTCAGGGATTCATCCATCGAGATGATGTCGTCCAGCTTGTTGGGCAGCACCGGCCACTGACCGTGCGGCACGAAGCGACGCCATTCCTCGTTTTGCTTCACCGCCACTTGCAGCGCGGCGTGCAGATCCTCCACATGAGAACCAGCGCGCAGCATGCTCTTGGCTTCTTTCGCAAGGCGATGGCGCTCACGCATGCCCAGTGTGGTGCCCTTCTCCTTGCGTTCCTGCTTGGACTTCGTGGCTTCGACCATCGCAGGGATGTCACGCTGGAAGATAACCGGCTGGAACGTATCCATCACACGCCGCAGGTTGCGCAATACCGTGACCTGACGCGACCATTCAGACGCATTTGCCGGGATTGCGAAACCACACGTCTTCGATGTCTCGGCAATCTGTTCACGAACCGCGGGAAGCGTTTCCGTGAGAAGCCTCACAACGCGCTGATACGCGTCGACAGCCTCATCCTCGTTGAAAACCGAAGCCTGGTACCAGGCTGTTTTCTCCACGCCATCCTCAAACTCGCCCAATTGCGCGGCACGGGTGAGCTTAGCGCCCCACTCATCAAGATGGTCTGCCACCGCATGCACCGTCTTCGCCTCGAATCTCACGTGCGTTGCGGGATGCGTCGGGTTGCTCGAAATTCGCGCCAGGTTCTCAATGACCTGATAGGCCGAAACGTTCCATTCTTTGTTGACCGCATGCAGATCACCAAGATAGCGTCCCAGACGTGCGCGCACGCCAACAAGCTCATCAGCGAGTTGGTCGAAATGCGATGTCGCCTCACCGCCGGAGAAAGCAACGGCGGAGACAAGACGCGAATCAAGTTTTGCGTTGAAATCAGGGTCCGACAGGTCTCCCAGCAGGTCGGTCATGCCATTGATTCGCGCCTCATGGGCGAAGCGGAACTTCTGTTCCGGCACGCCCGGCACATACAGCGCCGTCTTGCCAGCGAGCATCACGCGCGAGGCAACGGCGAGCGCTTGGGCGGCGGTGTCTTCCACCGACGACACGTTGACGAACACATTGTCGCCTTCGGCTGCCAGCCGTGCAGCATACCGAGTCGCATTGCTCACATCCCCGGCTTCCATCTCGTCATGGGGATCAGCGTCCTGTGGCGAATACTGGGGCAGCCTACGGTTGTACATCGCTTTCATGGCGCGTTTGTCGCCGGCGAGCACTGCGAGCGGAAGATTCGCCGCATCGCCTTGGTCCATGGCGGAAATCACCCGGGCGGCATCAGCCAACAGCACGGTGGAGGATTCGACGAAACTGCCCAGAATCAAGTCGGATTTGATGGTGAAATCCGGCACTTTCGCGCCAGTCCTGGTGCGGATAAGAGCAAACAGATCCGCGGTCTGCGGCGACTTGCCACCGTAGTATGCAGGATCCATCAATTCGTCTGCGTCGAGGAACACATCCTGGCGTCGCATTTCATCGATGAATGCACTGTTGATCGCGGCGGGAGCGGTAAAACGGATGACCGCCTGCGACATACGGGCGTCTTCGCTGTCCACACCGTCGACCGTGACCGGGTACAGCAGCACAGGCATGGAATGCTCCGGCCATTGCGCGATGCCGACGGCAAGCGACAGGCTGGCGGTGCCGTCCGTGCGTTCCTTGGCATGGAAATCGCGCAACACTTTGCCCAGATTGCGTTCAGCTGTCTTGAGAAAACCGATATCACGGAACAGTGTGCTCAATTGCACGCGTCCCGACGCAAAAAGCTGCGCGATGCCGGTGGGATGGGCGTGAGTGATGTCCAGGCTTTCCACAAGTCGCGACATATCATCCATAGGGGTCGCGCCATGCTGGCGGCGATATTCGGAATACCAACGGCGCACCCTGTCCATCGACGATTCCTCGCGCTGCTCTTGAGCCGGCTGCGCCTCGGTCCCGATGGCTTCGCCCACGGAACCGTTCATTTCAGTAGCGGAATTCACTGCCGCGGATTCATCCAACGTGGACTGGGTTTCCTGCGCACTTGCAGCGGCATCGCTCTGTGTAGCGTCGTCTCCGTAGTCGGACTGTGCAGCGTCGTTGTGCATCGAATCATTCACCATGTCATTTCCCTTGTTTCCAAGCCAGATAACCGGCATTGCCGTTCAATGCGGATTCAACGTCGGCATTGCCCTGCGCTGCGAGCCATGCGTATAAATCACCGTACAGTGACGGGTTCATCGCCAAGAACGGAAGGAGCTGCGGGTGCTGCGCCATCCGGAACTGCTGCTGATAATCAGCCGTGGTGCGTGCCTGTCGTATCGAGAACCCATCGATCAGACGGTCATCTTCAGATTCGGCCTGCTGTGCGGGGAATTGTCCGTTCGACAGCCGATCGAGCACTGAGCCTGCGTCATACCGCGGATTCGTCACCGGAGTGGAGAACGACGCCTTCGCAAAAGCCGACGTGTTGTCAGATCCACCCCGCGATTCATGCGTCTCCTGCTGGGATTGCTGATGCACGGCAAACCGCTCGTCCTCCTCCCGCTGCGGGCGGAACCGCGCGTCCGAGGCAGCTGCAAACGTGCCTTGGGCTGTTGCAGGATACGTTTGAGCCGCTGCGGAAGCTGCGGAAAGATTCGCAGCCTCGGAGTCGAAACCGTGATGTTGCCCCGTCGCAGGCCATGTGGAGGAATCAGTGGTCTGATAATCACCGGAATAATTCGTCGCCTGGCTGTAGGTCCTACGGATGGGGAACGATGCCGTGACAGGATAGGACGCCTCATGGCCGGATGCTTCGTTCTGCGCCTGGTAATGAGGCTGGTGCTCCTGAACCTGGGCTTGGCGCGAAGAAGCCACGGATGATTGCGAATCAGCCGGGGATTGTGTCTCTTCCTCTGCCACGTGCGGGGTTCCAGCTGCTTGGATACCCTCAGATTCATGAGCAGTAGCAGAAACAGCGGCATCAGCAGATTCCGGGGTATCCGTGGATGCAGCGGTATCGGTGGACACAACGGTATCGGCTGATTCAGCCGCATTGGGCGATTCAGCGGTATTGACAACCGCAGCAGCACCAGCGGAGACACCGTCGTCCTGCTGCGATTGCGATGCTCCCTCCGCAGCGTCAATGGGAGCCGTGGCCGCACCAGCAGCATCCGGGGATTGAGAGGCCGATGCGTCGGTTTCGTTGTCAGATGGCTGGAATGCGGGTTCGGTGGATACTGGCTCGGTGGAGGCTGACTCAACGGATGTGGGTTCGGTGGATGCTGGCTCAACGGAGGCCGTACGAATCACAGGCTCCGTCGCAACGACCGATGCCGCAGCGACGTCCGATGCCGCAGCGACATTGGTTGCTGCACCAGCCAGTGCGCCTTGTGCGGGACTGTCACCACCGTCCGATGCGCCCTGTGCTGTCGTCGCGGATCCATTGATCGACGGACCATCAACGCCAAGGATTCCTGCGTTTGCCTCATCCGAATCATCATGTGCCGCAGCATGCGCCACGACATTCTCGGCGACAACGCTCTCCGTGACTATTCCACTGACGTGGGAGTACACACCGTTGTGCGCAAGGACCGATCCCTGTGCGCCGTCCTGTGCGCTACCCTGTGCACCGTCTTCTGCTCCACCCGTGGGACCGTGCGTGCCATCCCATTCAGCATCCGGCGCGGGGTTCGTCGTCACATACGATTGCACCAAATGCGCGGTATTGAGCTCATGCACCCTGCCGCGCACTGCATTCGCATCAAAAGCGGTGGTGGGCTCGCCAGCACGCACATCAAGAATCTGATCGACGCTCATCGCACCGTTCGCAGCATTGGCAATCTGGTCGGGAGTGAGGTTCTCGAACAGGCTCTGCACCGGATGTTCGCCGGTATCATCCGAGGAAACCTCGCGAAAATCCACGGCCTTGTCACCGAATTGCAAATGCATCGGGGAACGCTGGAACGTGATTTGAGTGCCCAGTGGAACTCTCATCAGCCCGCCATCGTCACGCACGACGAAGGTGCCGTTCGTCGAACCCAAATCCTCTAGCATCGCGCGTCCATAGGCATCCACGGTGAGTTTGGCATGCCGTTTGCTCATCGATTTTTCAGAATCGGCCACATCAACACGCCGGTCGGCATCCGCCTCGACCATCGGCCTGATGGGTTTGCGACCCACAACGACGGATTCACCTGGCTTGACACGGGTGAGCTCCACGCCATCGACTTCGATTGCCCAGAGCACATCGCTCGCATCCTCGACCACGACTACCTCCTTGATTGCGGCATGCACCTACTGTTTGCTATTGTGTCATGCCGACTTTGAAGAAAACGCGAAATCCAGAAAATTCTCGAGGAATCTCAACATATCACGATTCCACTTCGAACTGTAAGCCATCTGACATTCACCCAACAGCGTACCGCGAATCAATGCCTTCGGCATACGACGACGCCGGCAATCCGGATTCCACACCGCAATGCAGACCTGTGCATCTTCCCGCCTCATGCATCTTCCTACCCATAGGCAAGCCTTCGAGTGATTGTCATGCGACCTGCATGCGTGACCTTACGCAATCGCGCACCTGCAGTTGCAAATGCAGAAACCCCGAACCGCATACACGGTTCGGGGCCTTGTAAACCAGAATGTAAAAGGAACTACTTGAGTTCGACGGTGGCGCCAGCGGCTTCGAGATCAGCCTTGGCCTTCTCAGCGTCTTCCTTGGAGGCCTTCTCGAGGACAGCCTTCGGAGCGGAGTCCACGAGGCCCTTGGCGTCAGCCAGGCCGAGGTTGGTGAGAGCGCGCACAGCCTTGATGACAGCGATCTTCTTGTCGCCGACAGCGGTCAGCACGACGTCGAACTCGGTCTTCTCGTCCTCAGCCGGAGCAGCGCCAGCAGCCGGAGCAGCAGCAACAGCAGCAACCGGAGCGGCAGCCTCAACGTCGAACTCGTCTTCGAAAGCCTTGACGAAATCGGACAGCTCAACGAGGGTCATTTCCTTGAAAGCATCGAGGAGCTCTTCAGTGGAAAGCTTAGCCATTATGGCTTCCTTTCAATCATTGGCATCGGTTGTTTTCTATCGGTTGCCGATGCCGAAGTTTCTTGTTTGTTTGTGCGGCTTCCGCGTACGCGGCGCCGTTGTGATGTGTGCTGGATGATTCGCGGCTATGCCGCAAGAATCAGGCAGCCTTCTCCTGCTTTTCGCGCAGCGCATCGACGGTGCGGACCAGCTTGGTCGGCAGAGCGGTGAACGCGTACGCAGCCTTGGCCATCGTGCCCTTGAGAGCGCCAGCCATCTTGGAGAGGAGAACCTCGCGGGATTCGAGATCGGCGAGCTTCTTCACACCCTCGGCGTCGTACACGGTTCCGTCTGCGAAACCGCCCTTGACGACGAGCTGCTTGTTTGCCTTGGTGAAGTCACGCAGGACCTTGGCGGCCTCGACGTAGTCGCCCTTGACGAAAGTGATTGCGGTCGGACCGGCGAGATACTCGTCGAGACCTTCCACGCCCGCTTCCTTGGCGGCAATGCGTGCCAGCGTGTTCTTCGCCACAGTGTAGGTTGTATCGGTGCCCAGCTTCTCGCGCAGGTCAGAGATCTGCGGGACGCTCAGGCCGCGATATTCGGTGAGATAGACCGCGTCGGCATTACGGAACTGATCCGTAAGCTGGGCAATCACCTCTGCCTTTTCGGGCCTCTTCATGGCGTTCCTTCCTAAATCAACCATTGACCGAACGCATTGCCCAGATTCAACAAAAAAGCCCTGCCGCACAGGCAGAGCACCAAACAACGCACAGCAAAGCTGCGACTTCATGATTCTCAACCTGCGCTGGCTTCCTCGCGGAATTTCATGGACGACTCGTCCAACCAACGGTCTGTGGTTTACAGAGGGTAAGATACCAGCGGATTCCGTTTTTTGCAACACGGCGTGTTGCACGGGAAACCGCTGGCATCAATCCACGGTACCCAGTTCACAGGCTACCTCAGCCCCCGAGCATCCTCGACCGTCACAGGCTTCCAATGCCGCCGTCACAGCCTGCCCAAAATGTTGAGCACCAGCCTGGCAGCCACGTTCGCATAATCGGTGATGTCAAAGGTGCGGAACTCTTCATATTCCACATCAGCTTCGTCGCTCAACGCACGAATCACCAAGGCCGGCACATCATTGCGCGCCGCCACGTGCGCCACTGCGGCTCCTTCCATCTCGACGGCATCAGCGCCGGTCTGCTCCTTGACTTTCGCCACGAGCTCATCGCCTGCCACGAAGTAATTGCCCGTGGCGATCACACCGCGAATGTGGTGGATTCCCATGGAGTCGAGCGCGGCATCCGCAACATCCAGCAAATGCGGGTCGGAGTGGAATTCATCCGTGCCCGGCGCTGACTGCCCAATCAGGCGCATGTCGGAATCAAGGTAGCGCAGCGTCTTACCGAGCACGACATCGT
>CAYVHC010000018.1:11484-20299 GCA_964451025.1 uncultured Bifidobacteriaceae bacterium | reverse complement strand
GCCATGCAGATGACTTCGCTCTAGCGACAAGCTAAAACAAAGTCATCTACAACGGTCATCGCTGCGCAGCGCTTTCGCAAGCTGGGCGACCTCCTCCATCGTGAGCTGGTCGTAAGCGCTCACGTCGGAAAGCAGGCCATAATGCGTAAGGCGCGCAAGATATGCCTTGACCTTGATCTAATCTTCTGATGTCAGTTCTTCTGGAAGCATGTGATTCCCCTTTGTTCCATTAGCAGCATAGTTGAACAGGCTGGGCGAGTATGGTGATTGCTCATTCTAACCTGTATTCCACATCGATGTGGAGGAAGCCTATGCAGATACGTTGCCACCCGAATATCAGCCAACCTAATAACGGTGCCAATAACAATAATAATGAAAAAACCTCTGCAAATCGCTGCATGCGTGCAATCTGCAGAGGTTGTGGCGGCGCTTCTTGTGTGGTGAGCGCTGTCGGTGGTTAGCGCTGTGTGATCTCGGAACCGATCACCTTTTCGCTCAGCGCCTTCGGGCCGCGCGTCACGGCAACGGCGCCGGAACGCACCAGTTCCACCACGCCGTAGTGCTCGAGCAGGTTCATGAGCGCATCGATCTTGTCTTGCGAGCCGGTCGATTCAATGGTGAGCGTCTCGGTGTTCACATCAACCACGTGCGCGCGGAACATGCGCACAAGCTCCAGCACGTCGGAGCGGTTCTGGGCGTTTGCGCTCACCTTGATGAGCACCAGCTCGCGCTCCACGGTGGTGGTGGGGTCCAGCTCCACAATCTTGAGCACATGCAGCAGCTTGTTCAGCTGCTTGATGATCTGCTCAAGCGGCGCCTGGTCCACGTGCGCGGTCACCGTGATGCGCGAGATGTCCTTGCGCTCGGTGGGAGACACGGTGAGCGAATCAATGTTGAACGAGCGACGTGCAAACAGGCCGGAAACGCGGGCAAGCACGCCAGGACGGTTCTCGACGAGCACGGACAGCGTGTGACGCTGAGCGCCGGGTTGCGATGCGGGATATGTAGCCATTGTCAAATTCTCCTCAAATTCACTAATCCAAAAGCCCGAATCGGCCCTGACTCAGAATCCCTCGGCCGAGAGCGTCGCATCATCGGCCTGCTGGGAGTTGTCGAGCGGATGCACGCCCTTGCGGTACGCCACCGTGTCGTTGGAAGCGCCGGCGGGCACCATCGGCCACACCATGGCATCCTGCCACACGCGGAAGTCGATGAGCACGGTGCGGTCGTTGGTCTCGTTGGCCTTCTTGATGGCGGCGAGCGCTTCTTCCTTGGTGGTTGCGCGCAGGCCGAGGCAGCCGTAGGCTTCGGCGAGCTTGACGAAATCAGGGATGTTCACGAATCCGGATTCACCCGGCGTGTCGTCTGCATCCGGTTCGCCGTCATGCAAGATCGTGGCGGAATAATGCTTGTCGTAGAACAGCGTCTGCCACTGGCGCACCATGCCGTAGACGGAATTGTTGAGAATCGCGATCTTGATCGGCACTCCGTCGAGCGTGGCGGCGGCGAGCTCTTCGCTGGTCATCTGGAAGCTGCCGTCGCCGTCGATGAGCCACACGGGCTTCTTGCCGTCGAAGTCGCGCTGCGAGCCGACTTCGGCTCCCAAGGCTGCCGGCAGGCCGTAGCCCATCGTGCCGGAGCCGCCGGAGGAAATCCACGAATTCGGCTTCTCGAAGTCCACGAGCTGGCTTGCCCACATCTGATGCTGGCCCACGCCGGACACCCAGATCGTGTCGGGGTCGGCGGCGGCGCTCAGCTGGGAGACAACCCACTGGGGTGACAGCGTGCCATCCGTGGGCTGGTCTTCGGGGCGGTCATAGGTGGTGGGGTAATTGGTGCGCAGATCGTTGAGCGCCTTCCACCACGGAGCGAGGTCATGCGTGCCGCTCTTTTGCTGTTCGTCGCGCAGCACGGGAATCAGGTCGTCGAGCACTGTGGCGACGTCTCCCACGATCGGCACATCCACGGCGCGGTTCTTGCCGATCTCGGCGGGGTCAATGTCGATGTGGATCACGCGCGCGGTGGGGGCGAAGCTTGCCAGCTTGCCGGTCACGCGGTCGTCGAAGCGGGCGCCGACGGCGATGAGCAGGTCGCAGCGTTGCACGGCGCCGGTTGCGGCGATTGTGCCGTGCATGCCGAGCATGCCGAGGCACTTGGGGTCGGAATCGGGGATGATGCCGCGTGCGTTGAGGGTGGTCACCACCGGTGCGTTCATGAGGTCAGCGAGGGCCTTGACCTGTGCCGAAGCGTGGGAGCGCATTGCGCCGCCGCCCACATACAGCACGGGGCGGAACGACTGCGTGATGAGCTTCGCAGCGTTTTCGAGCATGCGGCCGTGGGCTTTCGTCGTCGGCGTGTAGCCGGGGAGCAGGAGCTTCTGAGGCCAGGTGTATTCCATCTCGCCGGTCTGCGCGGTCTTCGTCAGATCGATGAGCACGGGACCGGGGCGGCCGGTCGTGGCGATGTAATACGCCTCGGCGACCACGCGCGGCACATCCTTCGCGTCGGTGACGAGATAGGAGTGCTTCGTCACCGGGTACGTGATGCCCACGGTGTCGGCTTCCTGGAATGCGTCGGTGCCGATGGCATTGACGCCCACCTGACCAGTGATCGCCACCATCGGGATGGAATCCATGTTCGCATCC
The DNA here is from genome assembly GCA_964451025.1 of uncultured Bifidobacteriaceae bacterium. Classification (GTDB taxonomy): domain Bacteria; phylum Actinomycetota; class Actinomycetes; order Actinomycetales; family Bifidobacteriaceae; genus Pseudoscardovia. The sequence continues at coordinate 17,654 of CAYVHC010000018.1, read as the reverse complement.
GCCAAGGCGGTCACGAGGTTCGTCGCCGCAGGGCCGGACGTGACGATGCACACGCCGCAGCGGCCCGTCGCCACGGCATAGCCTTCTGCCGCATGGCCTGCCGCCTGCTCGTGGCGGGCGAGCACGAAGCGGAACTTCGTATCGGCCTTGATGGCGTCATACACCGGCAGAATAGCGCCGCCCGGGATGCCGAAGACATCCTTGACGCCCAGATCCTCCAACGCGCGGACCAGCGCCTGGGCGCCGGTCATCTTTTCGCCTGCGGACTTCGTGTCGCTTCCGGCGTTGTTCGTTTTATCGGTTCCCTTCGGGACCCCGTTAAATGCCTGCAATGGAGTGGGCTTAGCCATGTTGTCCTCTCAGATGGCTTGTATGCGTGCCCCGCCGGTGCAATGCCCGCAGGCGATGAAACGCTGGAACTTGAGCGTTCATCGCGCGCGGATGTCGCTTCGGCGTGCGGCGCAAGGTGCTTCTGTGCTTGCTCTCAGGGTCTGCAGCTCATCGCATGGCGTCATGCCATGCGATGTCGTCGGGCGTGCAGACGCTTTCCCAACGTGCTGTGCAATGCACGGCGCCTGTATGGCGCACGATGCGCACTACGCATCACGCCGACCGTTGCCGCGCCATGCGCCACCGTCGTGTACCTGGCGTATGCGCGGATAGTCTTGTGCCCGGCTTCTGGCTGGGCGTCGTACTGAACATCTTAGCGTGTGGCATGCCTGCCGCGTGCAAGCGTCCAGCTGCTGTGCGCAGGCGCCTGCTGGTTGCTGTGCACAGGTGCCAGCAGGCTGCGTCGTGCGGGCGCTGCCAGCTGCGTCGTGCGGGCGCTGCCGGTCGCGTCAGTCGCGTCAGTCGAGGTCGGGATCCTTCTTCGGATGCTCGCGCTCGTCCAGCCTCTTCCAGCCGATTTCCGCCGCAGCCAGCTGCGCCTTGCGCTTCGTGGGGCCGGTTGCGGTGGCAATCGGCTTGGAATCGTTCCCGATAAAGGCATGTGCGGTGAACACCGGCTTCTCCTGCGGTCCGGAAACCTCCATGCGGTACGTCACCTCGCCGAGCTTCATCTCGTGCGCCTTCACGGTGATGGACGTCTTCCAGTCAAGTGCCGGGCCGCTGTGCGCGGTTTTGTCAAGCGTCTCGTCGATGAGACGATGCACGGTGGACCTCGCCCCGTCAATGCCATGCTCCACGAACACGGCGCCGATGAGGGACTCCACGATGTCGCATTGGATCGATGGCTTGTTGGCGCCGCCGCCATCCATCTCGCCATGCCCCAATAGGATGAACGGCTGGATGTGCAGACGCTCGCGGGCGATCGCCGACAGCGCCTCCTCGGATACCGCCGCCGCGCGAATCTTCGCCATCTGCCCTTCGGAGAAGTCAGGGTGGCGTTTGAACAGCGTTTCGGTCACCACGAGCTCCAGCACGGCGTCGCCGAGGAACTCCAGGCGTTCGTAATTGTGCACACCGGGGTTTTCGTTGGCGAATGACCGGTGCGTCAGCGCCGTGACGAGCAGGTCCGGGCTGATGGTGTTTCCCAGCTCGCGGAAGAGTTCGTGCGTCGCCGGCGGCAGTTCCACCATGATGTTGTCTGAAATCTTGTGATAAGCCATTTCGCTCTCCTGTAATGCTCTGTTATTCCAGCGGATGCCTGCGTGCGCCGACGGTGGGGCGGGGGACGGCGGTAGGAATGGGGCCGACGGCGGGAATGGTGCCGACGGCGGGATAAAAGAAAAGCCCCGCCACCCGTCGATGGCAGGGCTTTTGATCGTTGCTACTCGGCAAGGCGAGAATCCACAGCTGCCGGATAGTTGCGGCCGCGGTAAGCGCCGCAGTTCGGGCAAGCGGTGTGGGGGAGCTTCGGGGCTCCGCAGCTCGGGCATGCCACCGTTGCGGTAGCGGTAGCCTTCCAGGTGGAACGACGCGTATGCGTGTTCGCACGCGACATCTTGTACTTAGGCAGTGCCATAGTCTTTCCTCAATTCGAATTGTTGGAGCTTAAGCCTTATGGAGTATACCACATATTCCACGATGTGCCACTTCGCGTGGTGGGCGCAGGGGATGGATGCGCGGCGGGTGCGCTATCGCTATGCGCGCAAACCGTCTGCCATCACCAACCCTGTCATGGGATTGTATTCCGAGCTATCGCTATGCGCGCGAGCTGTTTGCGCTGCCATCTGAGGTGTCTCAGTCTGCTCTGCCTCAGTCCGCGCTGCCATTCGCGGTGCCATCCGCATCGCTGTGCTTCTCCAGCTGCTTCTTGAGCGCTTCCAGATCCGCCCAGCGAATGTCATGCTTCTCATGCGAATGATCGGGATTGTCGTTGAGATCCACGCCGCACTCGGGGCACAGGCCCAGGCAATCGGGCTTGCACAACGGCTGTGCGGGCAGCGATTCCACGAAATAATCGCGCAGCAGCAGCTCCAAGTCCATAATCGTGCCGTTCTCCGCCAAAGGGTAGGTGTCATCGCCCTCATCCTCCTCGGCGTCGATGTCATCATCGCCGAAAGGCTTGTCTTCAGGCGCCTCATAGGGGAAGTACGCGGTGAACTGCACCGGCCAATCCTGGTCAAGGCGCTTGAGACACCTGCCGCACGAACCGGTGACGAACGCCGTCGCGGTGCCGCTGATCAGCAGCCCATCCGCCAAAGAGTCAATGCGACCTGTCACATGCACATCGGAATCCTGCTGAATGCCGAAGAAATCGTCGCCGATGCCGGTGGGGGCGGGCATCACGACGTCAACGTCCTGCGTCAATCCAGGGCGCCTGCCCACTTGCGCCACCTGAATGGCCCACGGGGATTCGGAGGGATGCTGTGCCATGATGTCCTCAACTTTCTGATCGCGCCTGGCGCAATCGTCTGTTCGTCTGTTCGTCTGTTCGCCGTGTCGTTGTGTTGTCGTGTCGTTGTGTTGTCGCGTCGCGCGGCTGATGGATGCGTGTGCGGGTGATGTCACGCGCCGCCTGCATGTGCGGGGCCGTGCCTGCGCAGCGCGGCACCCGCTTCGCGTCACTGCTGGTCGTCGTTGGCGAGCTGCGCGTTCAACGCCTCAAGGTCGCTTTGTGCCGCGGCCTTGCGCTCGCCAATCACACGGACGCCCTCGTTCACGCTTGCCGAAATGTGTTGCAGTTGCTGAGAAAGCTCGCCCATGACGTTCTCGCAGTATTCGTCGGCGCCGATGGTGAGCTTGTCGGCCTTCTTCTGTGCCGCGGTCATGATGGCGCTCGCCTTGTCGTTCGCGATGGCCACCACGTTCTCTTGCCCGGCGAGGAACTCAGCGCGCTCCTCGGCGGCGCTGATGATTTTCGCGGCTTTCGCCCGGGCGTCCGACACGATGGAATTCGCCTCGGTTTGTGCATCGTCAAGGCGGTAATTGGCCTGGCGCATGAGGTTCGAGGCGTGTGAAAGCTGCACGGGCAGCAGTTTCTTGAGGTTCGTCAGCTCGTCCACGAGGTTCGTGCGGTTGATGCGGGCCTGGTCGTGGTTGAACAGTCCGCCCGGCGCTGCGTTCACCTCATCGATGAGAGAGTCGATCAGATCGAATGCGGTGCTGAATTGGTTGCGCATCGAACGGTATTCTTCGGATTCCGTCGGGTCTGAAGGATCCTCGGAATCATCGTCCAGGTAACCGTCCGAATCGTCCGGATCGGCGCTGTAGGACGACGTGCGGGAGCGGGACTCGTTGTCCGCCGCCGCGTAATCGGTCAGATGAATGCGCTTGCGGGAGCTGTCGTCGCGTCGTGTCGCGCCAGAGGCATCGCCACCTTCGGCGTCGTTTGCGCCGTCGTCTGCGCCGTCGTCTGCATCGGCGGATTCGGAATCGCTGGAATCCGCGGCGGATGCGTCCTCGCTGCTGGCACCGCCGTTGGCATCGCCATCGAATTCCATGTCGGCGGCATCATCGTCGGGGGCGGCATAGGAATCCAACACATCCTGCGGACCGGTGGAAGGGGTGAGCGCAAAAGCCTCGGTCTCGACGTCGTCGGTCGCTGTGTGGGAATCGCTGCGGGAACCGTCGGTACGGGAACCGACGGTGGCATCGGATTCCTGCACCGGGGCATTGCCGTGGGAGCGCGTGCCTTCCGCACGTTCACTGCTGGACTTGCTGCTGTCAGCCTGTGCGGCAGCGGCGGTGTCGCTGTCGTCAATCGCGTCGCTCATGCGCGGCTCCTTACTTGGTTCCTATGGGTCGTTGGTTCACGCGAACGTGCCATGGTGTGGCGGCTTGGTGCAACGGTTTGTTGCAACGGCTTGGTGCAGCTGTTCGTTGCAGCGGTTGTCTGCCACGGCTTTTGTGCGTGCGGCTTTCTGCTGTCTCTATTATTGCGCCTCGTGCGGTCTATGCAGTGTGATTCCGGACGTTTGTGTCGCATGGCGTAATGCGGGCGTGGGTGTGCCGTGCGCTGGCAACACGCGGAAGGTTCCGTCGCGCGATGCTGTCCATTCACACGGTGCCGTCGATTCAGGCTGCCAATTCGCGCCATGCCGTCCATTCGCACGGTGCTGTCAGCTCGCGTGATGCCGTCAATTCGCGCGGTGTTGCCACATCATCATGCTGCCAATTCATGCCATGCCGTCAGCTCACGCGATGCTGTCGGTTCACGCCATGCCGTCAATCTCCACCGCGCGTGTCAGCAGCGGAATCACCGAATCGGGCACCATGCCGGTCACATCGCCGCCGTGCCGCGCCACATCCTTCACGATCGAGCTGGAGATGTGCTCCTTGAGCGGGTCGGCGGGCAGAAACATCGTCTCCACGCCGCTGAGCTTGCGGTTGACGAGCGCCATGCCCAGTTCCGCTTCATAATCGCCGTTTTGGCGCAGGCCCTTGACGAGCACCGTGGCGCCGACCTTCGTGCAGTATTCGGTGATGAGGCCGGTCCAGCTGGAGACGATGACGTTCGTGAAGCCATCGTCGTCGAGTGCACGCCGCAGCATCGCGGTGCGTTCCTCTTCGGAGAACAGGGGGCGCTTGGCACCATTGACCGCCACCACAACATGCACGTGGTCGAAGAGCTTCGTGCAACGTTCGATGACGTCAAGGTGACCAGAAGTAACAGGGTCATAGGATCCGGGGCAAACGGCGATTGTCATGCCCACCAGCCTACTCGGTGTCTTCAACGCCGCCTCGTCGTCGGTGGTGGGTGTTGGTGGCGGGTACCGGTTGCAGGTGCCGGCGGTGGGTGCTGGTGGCAGCGTAGCGGAATGCTCGGGTGTGAAATTGCTAGCTGTTACAAGGCGGACGGCATATCATGGGAACATGACAGCAGATTCCTTGTTTTTACCATCTGCCGGCAACACGTCGATTGTCGGCAGCGATGTGGCTATGACCGACGACGCATCCGCCCCGGCACATTCCGATGGTGGCAGCACCGCCACCTTGGAGCGCCCTGACACCGAGACCAAGATCAAGCACAGCACCGACGACGGCGATTCCGATCGCTACGCGCACTACGTCGCCAAGGACAAAGTGCTGGAATCCCGCCTGACGGGCCGTCCCGTGGTGGCGTTGTGCGGCAAGGTGTGGGTGCCCAAGCACGACGCGAGCAAGTATCCGGTATGCCCCGAATGCCAGCGCATCTACGAACAGATGCGGGACATGGGGAACTGAGACAGCGCGAGGCCGGGCGGTGCGTGCCGCTCGGTGCATGCTGAGCGGCGAGTGCCGAGGCGGCGAATGCCGGGCGGTGCTAGCCGAGGCGGTGCTCCATTGAAGTGGCGCGTTGCCGAAACACCTGCATTCCTTTGCCTTGGCATCCTTTTACCCCGCCTACAATTCCCTAACGCAGCCCAACCGCCGCCGGGGGAGCACTATAGTGCACCCTCGACGGCGGTTATTAAGCCCGGCAGCCCCAGCCGGCAATACAACCGCCGCCTAAGGTGCACCATCACGCGCCCTCGACGTCCATTACCCCAGCCACGACACCTAAGGCAGGAGCAACCGCCGCCCAGGGTGCAATCCCGTGCACCCTCGACGCCGATTACCAAGCCCAGCAGACCCAGCCGGCAATACAACCGCTGCCTAAGGTGCACCAGCGTGCACCCTCGGCGCAGATTGTCCCGCCAGCAGCACCCACAGGCAGAGTCAACCGCACCCGGGGGAGCACTATAGTGCACCCTCGACGGCGGTTATTAAGCCCGGCAGCCCCAGCCGGCAATACAACCGCCGCC
>CAYVHC010000018.1:0-11384 GCA_964451025.1 uncultured Bifidobacteriaceae bacterium | reverse complement strand
CGGCAGCCCCAGCCGGCAATACAACCGCCGCCCAAGGTGCACCATCATGCGCCCTCGACGCAGTTAGCCCACCGGCAGCACCCACAGACAGAGGCAACCGCGCCCGAGGACGCGCCACAGTGCACCCTCGAGAGCAGTTATGCAGCCCGGGGCGCAAACCATCGCTGACTAGATGTTCAGCGTCTCGGTGTTGATCGCCGGATCGCCTTCCGAGAGCGACAGCGCGCTGATCGGCAGCTCCGCCAGCTCGGCCTTGTGGTAGTCGCGCGCGGCGAACAGCGCATCGCGCGTCATCAGGGACTCATCCACCTCGCCATGATCCACGGCGCAGATGAGCAGATCCTTGGTGTCGCCATACTCGGCGGGCGCCTTCCAGGAATCAAGCGCCTCCTGGCTGCCCGCCAGCACCAGCTCGCCTTGCGCCAGACCGTACTGGTAGGAGCGCAGCGCGCGCTTGCGCCAGCCGGTCGTCGCCTTGCCGAAGGACTTCTTCGCCACCGGCGCCATCTGCCCGGCGCCATTCTCGCGTTCCACCAGCTTGTACACCATGTTGCAGGTGGCGCAGCCGGAACCGGTCACGAGGCGCGTGCCCACGCCATAGGAATCCACGGGAGCGGTCGCCAGTGCGGCGATGGAATACTCGTCCAGGTCGTTCGTCACCGTGATCGTGGTGCGCGTGGCGCCCAGCGAATCCAGCTGCTTGCGCGCTCGCTGCGCCATCGTCGCCAGATCGCCGGAATCAATGCGGATGCCTCCCAGCTGCGGGCCAGCGACCTCCACGGCGGTGCGGATGGCATCCTCGATGTTGTACGTGTCAGTGAGCACCGTGGTTCCCTTGCCCAGCGCGTTGATCTGGCTGACGAAGGCATCGCGTTCGGTGTCGTGCACAAGCGTGAAACAGTGCGCCGCGGTGCCGATGCACTTGAGGCCGTACTTCTTCGCGGCGGCAAGGTTAGCCGTGCCCGCGAATCCGCCCACGATCGCGGCGCGCGAAGCGGCGATGGCCGCCCACTCGTGGATGCGGCGCCCTCCCATGTCCATGCACGGACGGTTGCCGGCGGCGGACGTGATGCGGCTCGCGGCGGTGGCGATGGCGGAATCATAGTTGAGCACGGAAAGCAGCAGCGTCTCCAGCAGCACGCACTCGCCGAACGTGCCCTCCACCTGAAGAATCGGGGAGTTGGGGAAGAACATCTCGCCTTCGCGGTACGCCCAGATGGAACCGTGGAATGTGTAGTTGCGCAGCCAGTTGATGCAATCGTCCGAGACAATGTGGTTGTCGTGCATGTATTGCAGGTCGGACTCGTTTGGCTTGAAATCCTTGAGATATTCAAGGATGCGCCCCAAGCCGGCGACCACTCCGTAGCGGCGGCGCAGCGGCAGGTGGCGGGTGAAGACCTCGAACACGCAGTTGCGCGATGCGGTGCCGTCGTGAAGTGCGGCGTCGAGCATCGTGTATTCATACATGTCGGTCATCATTGCGGGGCTGAAATCGAAATAGTCCATCGTCATGTGCAACTGCCTGCTTTCTGTGCTTCGCTTCTTGATGGTTGCGCGCTTTGCTCGGGTCGCCCAGGGCATAGGCGCGGGCGCGCGGCCGGAGTAGGGCCGCGAAAGTCCGCGACCGCGCTGGGTTGGTCTCATTCTAGGTCGTGGCACCGCTTCTCGCCCCCAGATTTTCGCGATGGCTTGCGCCCCGGGCGTGGTTGCCTCTGCCTGTGGGCGCTGTCGGCGGGCTAACTGCGTCGAGGGTGCGCGCTGGTGCACCTTGGGTGGCGGTTGTGTTGCTGGTTGGGGGTGCTGGGTGGGGTAATTGGCACCGAGGGTGCACGCTGGTGCACTTTGGGTGGTGGTTGTGTTGCTGGTTGGGGGTGCTGGGCTTGGTAACCGGCGTCGAAGGTGCGCGATGCTGTTCCTTCGGGCGCGGTTGCCTCTGTCTGGGGTGGCTGTCGGTGGGGCTAACTGCGTTGAGGGTGCGCGCTGGTGCACCTTGGGTGGCGGTTGCCTCTGTCTGTGGCGGCTGCAGGTTGGCTAACTGCATCCGAGGGTGCGCGATACTGCTCCCTCGGTGTTGATTGCCTGTGCTTGGGGTCGCTGCGGGCGGGGTGATTGGGGTCGAGGGTGCATGGGATTGCACCCTCGGCGGCGGTTGTGTTGCTGGTTGGGGGTGCTGGGCTTGGTAACCGGCGTCGAAGGTGCGCGATGCTGTTCCTTCGGGCGCGGTTGCCTCTGTCTGGGGTGGCTGTCGGTGGGGCTAACTGCGTTGAGGGTGCGCGCTGGTGCACCTTGGGTGGCGGTTGCCTCTGTCTGTGGCGGCTGCAGGTTGGCTAACTGCATCCGAGGGTGCGCGATACTGCTCCCTCGGTGTTGATTGCCTGTGCTTGGGGTCGCTGCGGGCGGGGTGATTGGGGTCGAGGGTGCATGGGATTGCACCCTCGGCGGCGGTTGTGTTGCTGGTTGGGGGTGCTGGGTGGGGTAATTGGCGTCGAGGGTGCGCTGCGTTGCCCCCTCGGTGGTGTTTGGGCGGTGTTGCGCTGCTGCTGGGTGGGGTAATTGGCGTCGAGGGTGCGCTGCGTTGCTCCCTCGGTGGTGTTTGGGCGGTGTTGCGCTGCTGCTGGGTGGGGTAACTGCTGTCGAGGGTGTGCGGCGCTGCTCCCTCGGCGGTGGGTGGAGCACCATCAGCACCATCAGCACCATCAGCGCCCCACCGCCCGCCATGATCAGGGCTAGTCCTGCTTAGTGGGGTCGCTGGAATCGCTGGGCAGGCATCCGGTGAGGGGCGTGCGGCGCAGCAGCACATGGTCGATGAGGCACAGCAACAGCCCTGCCACGCAGAACGCCGCCATGTAAATCACGATGTTCATGCCGAGCCCAGCCCAGCCGAGTTCCTTGATGTTGACGAAACCGTAAGGGTAGGGGTTGCCGCCTGCCTCAGGTCCGGAATTCGGCCAGATTTGCGCGCGGATAAGCACGAACGCCAGATACACGGGGAAGTACAGCAGCCACCAGAACGCATACGACCACTTGTAGCGGCGGTGTTCATCGAACACCAGGAAGTCGATCGCTGCCATGATGGGAGCGATCACATGCACCATGCGCACCAGCGGAATGCCAGGCAGGAACGACAGATACACGAACGTCGCCGGATCGGTCGGAGGCAGGATGAACCCCGCGACGAGTCCGGTGATGAGTATATTAAGCGTGAGCATGCCCTTGAGCCACGCTGGCGGCTGCTTGCTGCCGCGGAAGGACGCGATGGCTGCCCACAGCATCACGATGCCGAGCAGCATGTTCGTCTGGTGTGTGAAATACACGAAATTCGCGGGTTTATGGAACGTCCACGTTTCGCTCGTGCCCGCGATGCAGAAGAACGCAATGACAAGGCGGTAGATGCCGGCTACATATCGCATGGGTTGTGCAGTTTTGGGTTGCGCAGATTTGGGTTGTGCAGATTTGGGTTGCGCAGAAGTGGGTTGCGCAGGCTTGAGTTGTGCGGTTTCGGATTGTGCGGTTTTCATGATGTCGCACTTTAATATGTTTGTCAGACGCATGCCCGCCAGATTCATGTCTGTCTGTGCTCTGCGCCCTGTGCTTCTGTCACGTGTGAGAGCCGAATCTGGGGGCGACGGCTCTGAGTGTGTAACTTCTTTCTTCGGCGAGCGGGTGCGAGCCGAATATCGGGGCAGTGGTGTGTGCACGGTGTTGTCGGTGATGGCGATGTGCGAGCTGAATATCGGGACGGCCTGCGAGGTGTTGGTGGTGATGCGTTGCGAGAGTTGAATATGGGTGCGGCGGTGTGTGCCCGCATCCCCAGTGGCTGCGGCCACCGCTGTGCCGCCGGGTGTCTGCATGGTGTGTATTACGATGAAAGCGGATATGAGGATGGCCGGATTGAAGGTGCGAGAATTCGTCCCATTCGGAATCGGTGAATCTCATTAATCATGGAACAAGCATGGAGGAAATCGTGGCAGACAGCACACGAACTCAGTCGGCTCAGTCATCACAGGCGCAATCCCCGGCAAGTGCCGGCGGCGTGAAGATCATCCGCGGCGACGGACGCACGGTGGATCAGATCCGCCCAGTCACAATCCAGCGCCATTGGACGGACGTTCCCGAAGGTTCCGTGCTCATCTGCAGCGGCAACACGCGCGTCATGTGCACCGCCACGTTCACTGAGGGCGTGCCGCGCTGGCGCCGTGACTCCGGCCTTGGCTGGGTGACGGCGGAATACGCGATGCTGCCGCGCGCCACGGCGGAACGCACGGACCGCGAATCCGTCAAGGGCAAGATCGGCGGGCGCACGCACGAAATCAGCCGTCTCATCGGACGCTGCCTGCGCGGCGTTGTGGACATGAAGGCGCTGGGCGAAAACCAGATCCAGATTGATTGCGACGTGCTCCAAGCCGACGGCGGCACCCGCACCGCCTCCATCACCGGCGCGTGGGTGGCGCTCGCGGATGCCGTGGCGTGGGCGAAGAAGCACAAGCTCATCCGCGCCAACAGCCGCGTGCTGCGTGACCAGGTGTCCGCCATTTCCGTGGGGATCATCGACGGAGTGCCGATGCTCGACCTGCCGTATCCTGAGGATTCCCACGCCATGACCGACATGAACGTGGCGATGACCGGTTCCGGCGATTTCATTGAAATTCAAGGCACCGCGGAAGGCAAGCCATACAGCCGCGCCGAGCTCAACACGCTGCTCGACCTCGCCGAAAAGGGCAACCGTGAGCTGCAGCGCATTCAGAAAGAGGCATTGGACAATGACTGAGACCACCGGTTCCTCGCAGACAGCGGCGGTAGCGGCCGCCGCCCCGATCCGCCTGATCGTTGCAACACACAACGAAGGCAAGCTCAAAGAAATCCGCGCCGTGCTGTCGCAGCGCCTCGGAGATCAAGCCGAGCGTTTCGACATCGTCACCGCAGGCTCGCTGGGCCTGCCGGATCCCGTGGAGGACGGCGTGACCTTTGAAGAAAACGCTCTCATCAAGGCGCGTGACGTGGCGCGACGCACAGGTCAGGCGGCGCTCGCCGACGACTCCGGCCTGATCGTTGATGTGATGGGCAATGCGCCGGGCATACTGTCGGCGCGCTGGGCGGGCACGCATGGCGATGACGCGGCGAACAACCGCCTGTTGCTGGCGCAGATGGCGGACATTCCTGACGAGCATCGCGGCGCGCGCTTCGTGTGCTGCATGGCGCTGGTGGTGCCGCTTCCCGACGGCGGCTATGAGGAACGCACCGTGCAGGGCGTGATGCCCGGCCACCTGATGCACGAGCCGCATGGCACCAATGGTTTCGGCTATGATCCGCTGTTCGTGCCGGATGAGCAGCCTGTGCGCGCGCAGGCAGACGCTGAGACTTCGCAGGCCGATGCGCCGCATGCGCTGACGTCGGCGGATATGACGGCGGCAGAGAAAAACGCGATTTCCCACCGCGGCCGCGCCATTCGCGCGATGGTGCCGATCATCGAAGAACTGCTGCTGCACTGAGCTGCACTGATTGAAGAGTTGCACCGCGCCGGCGTGGCGTTGTGCCCCCCGGGGCACGTAGTATATTGAGCCGGGACGGATTATGCCGTTTTCGGGCTTCGTCGCACACTGCCGGCGCAGACTTTGCGCTGGAAGGATGCCCCGGGTGCTTATGGGCGCTTCGATGCAGCGGAGAAATGATCAGGCAGAGGAATTGACAGTATGCGAGATTTTGAATTTGTCACACTGACTCCACAAGAATTTGACGCATTTTCATCGAAGCACCCGCAGTCGAATTTCCAACAGACATCTGCCATGGGGCGCCTGCGCGCCATGGATGGAATCGAAGTGGAATACCTTGGTGTGCGCGAGGGTGGCACAATCGTGGCGGCGACTCTGTTTGAAACGCATCGCAGCAGGTTCTCCACATTCAGCGAAGTGCACGACGGCCCGTTGTGTGACTGGCATGACCGCGAGGTTGTCGAATGCTTCATGAATGCATTGAGGCGCCATGCAAAGAGCAAAGGAGCGGCGCAGCTGAGCATCACTCCGGAGGCGCCGTATCGTCTGCGCAATTCGGACGGCAGCCTGATCGATGGTGAGCAGGGCGCGCCTGCCGATTACATCGTCGAGACGCTCAAGGCGTGCGGATTCGAGCATGAGGGCTTCACCGTCGGATACACCGCCGTTCCGAGGTGGCGCTACGTGAAGGACCTGTCCGGCATCTCGGATGAGGCTGCGTTGTTGGGGTCGTATGACAAGCGTACGCAGTGGAGTGTGAAGCGTGCTGCGTCGATGGGCGTGCATGTGCGTGAGCTGGGTGTGGGCGAGCTGGGTGTGTTCGCCGGCATTGAGCGGCAGACGGCTGAGCGTCGTGGTTTCGAGTACCGGGGGGAGGGGTATTTCCGTCGGTTCAAGGAGGCGTTCGGCGACAGGGCGCATTTCATGGTGGCGCAGATTCATGTGGGTGAGTATGTGGCCGGCATGGAAGCGAAGCGTGATGCGCTGCAGGCGAAGGTCGAGGCGCTGCAGGCCAAGCAGGCCCAGCATCCCACCACGAGGACGGAGCGCCAGCTGGGGGAGGAGTCCCGTAATCTTGAGGCGGCTCAGAGGCGTTTGGACGAGGCGGCGTCGTATGCGGGGGATGGTGATGTGCTTGATGCGGCGGCGTCGTTGTTCGTGGAGGGGCCGCGTGAGGTGGTGTATCTGTTTTCGGGGAGCGTGGAGCGGTACAAGCCGTTTTATGCGTCGGCGTTGATCCAGCATTGGGCGATGCTGAACCTGTGTGTGGCTCGTGGCGTGGGTCGTTATAACTTCTATGGCATTTCCGGTGTGTTCGACGATCCCGATGACGAGGGCCGCGGCGTGCTTGAGTTCAAGCAGGGCTTCAACGGATACGTAGAAGAACTCCCGGGTTCGTTCGTGCTGCCGGTTCGTCCGGTGGTGTTCAAGTTGAAGAACGTGGCGCACCGGATCCTTGGACGTTAGCAGGCGGCCAATCGCTCAGATGGCCGGTCAGGCAGAAGGCAGATAGCAGATAGGAATGGCAATGGCACAGGCACAGAAGACGTATCTCATCGGGCAGATCACCAGCGCTGAGCTTGACGCGCTGTCGGCGCGGCATCCGCAGGGCAACTTCCAGCAGACGTCGAATATGGCTGCGCTCGTGAAGCCCACTGTCGAGGCGGTGGACTTCGTTGGCGTGCGCAAGGCGGCCGATGGGAGCATCGTGGCGGGCTGCATGATTGCTTACACCAAGGGTCGTCTGGGCCTTGAAGGATCCATCTGGGTGGGGCCTTTGTGCGATGAGGATGACGCTGAGCTGCTTGCCGCCATGACCCGTGCCATCACGGTCTCCGCGCGCAAGCATCACGCTGTGTCCGTCAGCTGCTGGCCGGGGCAGGTCTATATGCGTCGCACCAGCGACGGCGAGCCTGATGGGGCTGCCGACGATGCGGCGATCGACAACATGAAGCGTCTGGGATGGCGGCATGCCGGCTTCGACCGTGGCTATGGCAACATCGTGAACCGCTGGGTGTATGTCAAGGATGTGTCGGGTGTTGGTGATGAGGCTGCGTTGTTGGGGTCGTATGACAAGCGTACGCAGTGGAGTGTGAAGCGTGCTGCGTCGATGGGCGTGCATGTGCGTGAGCTGGGTGTGGGCGAGCTGGGTGTGTTCGCCGGCATTGAGCGGCAGACGGCTGAGCGTCGTGGTTTCGAGTACCGGGGGGAGGGGTATTTCCGTCGGTTCAAGGAGGCGTTCGGCGACAGGGCGCATTTCATGGTGGCGCAGATTCATGTGGGTGAGTATGTGGCCGGCATGGAAGCGAAGCGTGATGCGCTGCAGGCGAAGGTCGAGGCGCTGCAGGCCAAGCAGGCCCAGCATCCCACCACGAGGACGGAGCGCCAGCTGGGGGAGGAGTCCCGTAATCTTGAGGCGGCTCAGAGGCGTTTGGACGAGGCGGCGTCGTATGCGGGGGATGGTGATGTGCTTGATGCGGCGGCGTCGTTGTTCGTGGAGGGGCCGCGTGAGGTGGTGTATCTGTTTTCGGGGAGCGTGGAGCGGTACAAGCCGTTTTATGCGTCGGCGTTGATCCAGCATTGGGCGATGCTGAACCTGTGTGTGGCTCGTGGCGTGGGTCGTTATAACTTCTATGGCATTTCCGGTGTGTTCGACGATCCCGATGACGAGGGCCGCGGCGTGCTTGAGTTCAAGCAGGGCTTCAACGGATACGTAGAAGAACTCGTCGGTGAATTCACCCTCCCGATCAGCCATGTTCGCTTCGCCCTCATGCAGAGTCTTCGCAAACTGTTGAAGCGGTAGCGGCGGCATCAGTAGCGGCGGCTCGGCAACGGCGTCCATGCGTTGTCGTTGCCGCATTCGCCCGCCCGCTCACACCAGCATCGTGGCTCACACCAGCATGTAGATCGCAGTCGTGCACAGAAGCGAAATCACCGCCGTGACCGAGAGCGTGAATCCCGCCAGCTGTGCATTGCCCAGCACCCTGTCGGTGAACATCGTGCCGAACACCGTGCTGGGAGACATGCACAGCATCATCACGATCTTGCGTGTCTGGGCGTCAAAAGGCAGCAGAAACCATGCCGCTGCGGCACAGGCTGCCTCCAGTGCCAGACGCCAGCCGATCACCGAGCCGACCTGCCGCACCTCATGCCAGTTCTTCGGCATCTCCATGAGCATGCCCACCATCAGCATGGAACAGAAGCTGTTCGCGTTCGCTCCGGGTTGCGTGAGTGTCGCCATCCAATGCGGCAGGTTCACATGCAGCAGCATGAGCGCGATCATGAGCAGGTAGATGTCGAACGGCAGCGAGCGGAACAGGCTTGCCAATGAGCGCCGCACGGTTGCGTGCCGTTGCAGTCGCCGCGCATGGAGGTCGGTGGGGCGTATGTAAGGCAACACTGTGACCCCGCGCGCATGCGCCTGGTCGCTGAGCGGTTTTGTGGGGTCGATGTGCAGTGTGCTTGTGGTGAACACGTTCATGAAGCTGGATATCACGGCGGAATTGCCTATATCGAACATCATGGCGTCCACAACCGCGGCGGGGCCAAAATACGCCTGTGTGACCGGCATGCAGAAGTTGCCGGTGTTGAATCCGGTGACGTTGAGCATCATGAAAGCGCGTTCCTCCACTGGCCGTCGCCATGTGACGGCATACACGATGACGAGGGGGATGACGCTGCATGCGAATGCGAATGCGGTGATCGCCAGCTGGGAGGTGTTGTGAGGGCTTGTGGCGAAACCGTTGATGATGACGCAGGGAATCGTGATGGTGAACACCACGCGCTGGATGATGCGGTAATCACGGTCATGGAACCACCCGGTGCGTTTGAACAGGTATCCCGCGAGGATGATGAGCAGGAACGAGAGCGGAGTGATGAGAGCGTTCATGCGGCTTCCTTCGACATAGTTGGGCATGGCTGACGAGACGATTCGGCGCGCGGTTGCGTTGCGTGACCGCATGGTGCGGTTATGTGGCACGACCATGTGGTGCGTGAGATGGCGTGATATGACATGACGGACGCGCCTGCCGGCATTGGGCGACTATACTGGCAGCCATTGAAAGAGATCGGGACGGATGGTCCAGAAGCCAGGTTTGTGCGAAGGCGAACGGAGGTCTGACTGCTGGTGAGTGATGCACAGGGGAGAGTAAGGGCAGAGGTCGTGAGGAGCGCAAGGCGTGCAGAGCGTGCAGAAATCTGAGTGTCCAAGCCAAGGCGGCGGATCCGGTCGAGGCAACGAATCCGGCATCACCGTCGCTCATCTGCTGGCTGCCGTGGTCATCGCATGCATCATGGCCGCGATATCCGTGCCTGTGTTTATGGGAGTGCAGCGTGCGGCGTGGGATACGGTGGCACAGCTGGATGCGAAGCATGCGCAGAACTCCATCACCACGTACATCACGGCATCCGGTGGGGATGTGCCGCCGAGCTTTACGAAATCCGCAAAACCATACAAGCGCACGTACGTGCTTCGTGATTTCGAACACCCCAATGCCATCGCCGACACCTCCGACGTGGAGGTGAGCCTGTCTCCCGATGTATCGGTGTGCTACACGCTGGCGAATTCCAAACTGGACAAGAACGGCATGCCCACGCGCCCCAGCACTGTCGGAGGCGGTACGACGATGGGCTCCGACAGCACGACCACCGTGCAGAACTACCGCCTGTATACCACGAACAAAAACAGCCTCGATACCTTCTACGTCTATGATTCCCGCACAGGGGAGGTGTCTCGCGAACCGAACCCTGACCGCATTCCTGCAGCTTCGCGCGACACCGAAGGCAGTGTGGTGTTCCGTGGCAATTCGGTGCAATACGTCAGCAATTACTGCGATATCGAGCTGCACTACCACCTGTATGGCAGCTGATGCCGAGGTGTTCTCGGCGCCCTGCGTGCTTGGCGGTCCGGGTTTGCGCAGAGGTGCCGGTTCGCGCGAAATGCCGACATTGTGCGCAGGCTGTCTCGTCCCATGCCTGTTTGTGTCCCCTTTGGGCAGCGACAGCGACTATAATATGAATCTATTGATGGATGGATTTGCCCTTCGAATCAGCGATGATTCGAGGCAAACCGGAGAGATAAGCGCAAGGTCCTGATCATTGGATTTCTTGGACGAGAGCTCGTGAGGGCCATGACCTGAGGAATCCGACGTTCAGGAAGCCCCAAGGCGGGTAGGGACGTCGTGATGTTGCCCGATGGCATGTTGCCGACGATGAAGCCGTGACGTGACCGCCCTGCTGCCGCCTTCGAGACTTGGAAGGAGTTGGTTGCCATGCGTGGTATCTATCGGGCGCTGCGGCGCGGGGGGGGCTCGTGGAGAGTCCGGATTCACGCTTGTGGAGCTTCTCGTGGTGGTTGTCATCATCGGCATTCTGGCTTCGGTGAGCGTGCCTGTGTATCTGAATATTCGCAAAGCCGCATGGGACAACGTTGCGATGCAAGATGCAAAGAATGCCCAGATCGCGATTGAGACCGCAAGTGTTGATATGGGAGGCAAACTGCCGGCTAGCTTTGAGAGGAAAGCGCGTACCGCAGACGATCCTCCTGAGGAGCGCGTCTATTCGTTGAAGAGCTTCGTCTGGGGCGACACCAGCAACAAGGGGATTGGCTCCCAGGTGACCCTATCTACCGACGTTGCGATGTGCTATACGTCAGACACCACCTTTTTGGACAAGAAGGGAAGACCAACCAAAAAGGGCGGCATGGCTTTCGGGGTGCAGAGCGGCATGACATACCGCATCTACACCACGAACAGCAACGACCTCGCGTGTATTACGTCTATGATTCGGCAACGGGATCGCTTACCAAGGAGGACAACTCGGATCGGATTCCCGCTTCCGTAGGGGTGCTGCCTGTTACTGAACTGTTTTGTTTTCTTAAGTAATCCTATGTTATGA
>CAYVHC010000017.1:0-20581 GCA_964451025.1 uncultured Bifidobacteriaceae bacterium | reverse complement strand
CCAGGGCGTGCGCTGCAATGAGGGATTTTCTCAACGCCCCGATGTGGTGATGTGCCTACACCTGATACCAATTGCGTGCCGTGCAGCGCAGTAGATGCTGGAATCGATGCTGATTACAGGCTGAACTGCATTTGTCCCGTGATGCGGACGATCACATTGTCCAGTAGCCGATAGGCATGTTACCTTTTTATAGTCATGCGCATGACTTGGCGGTCGTTGGAAAGGCTACGGTCGCTGAAAGCAAGCCGGATGATTGTTGGAAAGAGCCGGGAATCATCTAGAACTACTGGAAAGGATTACTGCATTGGCAGCATTGTTTCGTCTCATAGCGCGTGTTTTGGCGATGTCGTTGGCGCGAAGTGCGTAGTTTGTCGCGCTTGCCCGCACTGTGGCTGCGGTGCGTGTTTCACAAGGCCCGATATTGCGGCATCCGGGTTTGACTGAGGTTCATTGTTCCACAGTGACAACACATGTGCCCCTAATGGTTTGCGGCATCACAACCCATACGTATCTATCTATTCGTCCGTTGCGCTTTCGGCTTGTGAATCGGGAGCCGTCTTATGTGCATCAAGAACAAGAGGAGACCGCTCGTGATTGAGTTCTCTGAAGTGAGAAAAAGTTTCGGCGATCACGTGGTGCTCGACGGCATCAGCTTTACCGCGCCGGACGGCAGGGTGACGGGACTCGTGGGCCCCAATGGTGCGGGCAAATCCACCGCGTTCAAGATACTGCTGGGGTTGCTTCCCGCGGATTCGGGCACGTGCCTGGTCGATGGGATGCCCTACGCCCAGTGTCCGAGTCCTGGCAACGCGCTGGGCGTGACGTTCGGACCGGAATGGATTCCGTCGCGGATGACCGGCGAAGGCTACCTGTCGTATGTATCCGACCTGAAGGAATGCGGCGAACGCAGCGCGGATGGCAAGCGCACCGTGGCGCAGCGCAAACAGGAAGTCCGCGACTTGCTCGCCCTTGTGGGGCTGACCGCGGCGGCCGACAACAAAGTCGGTTCCTATTCCCTGGGCATGCGTCAACGCCTGGGCCTTGCATCCGCATTGGTGGGGCAGCCACGTAACCTGGTGCTGGACGAGCCTGTCAACGGTCTGGACATCGAAGGCGTCAGATGGGTGAGGGATTACCTTCACACAGCAGCACAGTCCGGACGGAGTGTGCTGCTGTCGTCACATATCCTCAGCGAGTTGGAGATGGTCGCCGATGATATCGTCATGCTTTCTCAAGGCCGCGTTGTGCGCAGCGGAACATTGCAGCAGGTTCGCACGTCCGCAGCGAAAACCCGCGGCGTGATCGTGACCACGAACGACATATCGGGAATGCTTGCATTGCTGCAATCCGGAGGATTCTCGGCACAAGCCACACCTCACGGCGTGCGGGTTGCAGACGCCGACATTCACCGTGTCGCCTCCTGTGTGGGCAATGGCAGCGTGCCGGTGCATTCCATCGCATGCGAAGAAGCCTCCTTGGAGGATGCATTCCTCCAGCAGATCCATTCCGATGCGGGTGCGCAGATGCGCACGTCCCAGGACATGCCTGCGAATGCGCAAGCGGCATAACGGAAAGACAAGGAAACAGGGAATGCAAACCAACGAGACGAAATCCGCAGGAATGAAACCAACCGCAGCACAACCAACAGGAACGAAACCAGCAGGCCCGTGGACGCGCACCGTTGCAATCACACGTGCCGAACTGCACAAAATGATGAGGAAACGGGGCGGCATCCGCAGTTGGATGATGGGCGCATGCATCGTCGGAATCATCATGACCGCGGCGACTATGGCGATGGGGCACGACCGGGAATTGCAAGCATCCCTGGGAATCGGCGTATCCACGGTGGTCAGCTCCATGAATTCAGCAATCATCTGCGTGCTGGCGCTCGCGGCATGCAGCTACGTGACGCGGGAAGTGCAGGACGGCACCATCGGCACGGCGCAGACAATCGTGCCATCGCGGGGAGCGCTGTTCGCGGCACGCCTTCTCGCATGGTCGCTGATTGCCACGGCGATGATTCTCGGCGCATCCGTGGCAAGCTCGCTCGTGGCGCTCGCGGATAGCGCGACACGCCATGGGAGCATCGGGGGAGTGGCCGCCACCGTCTGCGCGAACATCGTGGTGGCATGGGTCGTGCTCGCGTTCGCGCATTGCCTTGCGCTGGCGCTGGGCCGCGGGGCAAGCGTGGTGGCGGTGCTGTTCCTGCTATTCGCTGTGATTCCTCTGGTGCTTGTCATTGTCGGCATCGTGGTGCTGGGTGCGCCTCAGTGGGTGTCGCGAATCAATTCCGCGATGCCGGGGCACTTGATGATGGCCGCGCTCAACACCCCCGGTGATGCCGTTCCCTCCGCCGCGTCCTCCGGATGGGGCAAGGTGTGGTCTTCCGCCGGATGGCTGGCCTGCTGGTCGGCGGTGGTGGGAGCCGCTGCATATGCGAGGTTCCGCTCGCCCCTTTACGGTGAGCCGAAGGCATAACGCGCGTCGCGCGGTCGTCTCATGCGTATATACTCCATATGGTTCCGGTTCACGTCTGCCATCGGGGCGGGCGACCCGGGCTTCTCAATATCCTAGGAGAACAATTATGAAGCAGGGTATCCATCCTGAATATGTGCCGACCGAGGTCGTGTGCTCTTGCGGCAACCACTTCGTGACGCGTTCGACCGTCAAGTCCGGTCACATCACCGCTGATATCTGCGCCAAGTGCCACCCGTTCTACACGGGCAAGCAGAAGATCCTCGACACCGGCGGCCGCGTGGCCCGCTTCGAGGCTCGCTACGGCAAGCGCAACAAGTAGTGTATGCGTTGACGCCAGCCCCGGCATCGTTGTGCTGCAGCGCAACGGAGCGGGACTGGCGTTTTTGTATGCTCGAGCAAGAAAGGCGATGAATCATGGGTGATGATAAGTTCCCTGCTGCGCAATCCGCGCTGGAAGAATACCAAGACATTGAAAAACAGATGAGCCAGCCCGAGGTGGCGGCCGATCCCGCGGCCATGCGCAAGCTGGGGCGTCGCCATGCGGAGCTCGGCACGATTGTCGAAGCCTACCGCGCATGGAAGGCTACCGCCGACGATCTGGAGGCGGCCGAGGAGCTTGCAGGTGAGGACGAGACCTTCGCCGAAGAGGCCAAGCGCCTCCAAGCGCAGCTCGCCGAGGACGAGGAAGCGCTACGAACAGCCCTCATCCCGCGCGACCCCGATGACGCCCGCGACACAATCATGGAGATCAAGGCTGGAACGGGCGGCGAGGAAGCGGCCCTGTTCGCCGGCGACCTGCTGCGCATGTATACCCGTTATGCCGAAAAGCGTGGGTGGAAGGTCGAGATCATGGATCAAAACACCACGGAGCTCGGCGGAATCAAGGATTGCGAGGTCGCGTTCCGCGCCAAGGGCAACCCCAGCCCGCAGGACGGCGTATGGGCGTCGCTCAAATACGAAGGCGGCGTGCACCGCGTGCAGCGCATCCCCGTCACCGAGTCGCAGGGCCGCATCCAGACCTCCGCGGCCGGCGTGTACGTGTTCCCCGAAGCCGATGACGACACCGACGAGATCGAGATCGATCCCAAGGACATCCGCGTCGACACCTACATGAGCTCCGGAGCCGGCGGCCAGGGTGTCAATACCACGTATTCCGCGGTGCGCCTGACTTATCTGCCCACGGGCATGATGGTGACGATGCAGGACGAGCGCAGCCAGATTCAGAACCGCGAGGCCGCCATGCGCGTGCTCAAGAGCCGCCTGCTCGCCATCAAGCACGAGCAGGAGGCCGCCGAGGCGGCGGATCTGCGCCATTCCCAGGTGCGCTCGCTGGACCGTTCGGAACGAATCCGCACCTATAACTTCCCCGAGAACCGCATCGTGGACCATCGCACCGGTTACAAGGCCTATAACCTCGACCAGGTGCTCAATGGTGATCTGCAGGCCGTCATCGATTCCGACATCCAAGCGGACGAGGCCGACCGTCTGGCGCGTGCCGCCGGCGGCAATGACTGACGCTGCAGCCGCCGGCCGGGATTCCCGCGTGCGCTCCATGGTCGCCGCCATAGGCGTTGCGCTGGAATCCGCCGGAGTGGTGCATGGCGACTACGAGGCGGTTCTTCTGCTGGCGTGGGCGGTCGGCTGCGAGGCGGGCGATGTGCGCCGCGCCATGCTCATGGGCGACACGGTGGAAGAGCTTGTCTCGCGTTACGGTGCCGGTGCTGGTAGCGCTGAGGTTGGTAGCGCTGGAGCCGGTGGGGTTGGGGTTGACGATGCTGTGATAGACGATGCCGGGGTTGCCATCGCCGGGATGCCGCGGGTTGAGGCGCGCCTGCGCGACGCCGTGACCCGCCGCTGCGCTCGCGAGCCGCTGCAGTATATCGTCGGCACCGCGCCGTTCCGCTATCTGAGTCTTGCTGTCGGCCCCGGCGTATTCGTGCCGCGGCCCGAGACGGAAACCGCAGTGGATCTTGCGCTTGACTGGCTGCGGTCCGCTCGTATTCCGGGCGAGGGTGCCCGCATCGTGGACCTATGCGCCGGAACCGGCGCCATCGGGCTGTCCCTCGTCACCGAACTGCCGGGGAGTCAGGTCTGGGCCGTGGAGAAAGACGATGACGCCATCGTTTGGACACGCCGCAACGCGCGCCGCGTTCTTGACGGCATGCCTGGCACGGCCGACCGATACCACCTCGTGCAGGCGGACGCCACCGATGCCGCGACCCTCGCGCAGCTCGATGGCATGGTGGATGCCGTGGTGACGAATCCGCCGTATATTCCACTCGCCACGCCCCCGGAACAGCCTGAGGTCATCGATTGGGACCCGCATGTGGCGTTGTTCGGCGGTTCGGATGACGGGCTGCGCATCCCCGTTCTGCTGCTGCGCCGCATCGCCGCTCTGCTGCGTCCAGGTGGGCTAGTGGTGATGGAGCATGACATCACGCAAGGAGCGGCGCTGCGCGACGCGGCGTCGCGCATGGGTTTCGTGCAGGCGCGCACCGAGCCGGACCTGACCGGCCGCGATCGCTTCCTCGTCGCCTGGCGCGACGAGGAGTGAGCGGTTGCCGCGGATGTGCTGCGGCGGCGGGTAGCCTTCCTCGGGAGGCCTGGTGGCGGGGTAATCGCGGTTGAGGGTGCACGTTGTTGCACCCTCGGTGTGGGTTATGGGGCCGGAATGGCGATTGTGCCGGGGTATCTGCGGCTGAGGGTGCAGGATAATGCTCCCTCGGTGCCGGTTGTGGTGCCGCAAGTGCGGCCGATGTGGTCTATCTGCGGTCGAAGGTGCACGTTGTTGCGCCCTCGGCATTGGGTATCGTGGCGAAACCATGACGAAGCCGGGTGATTGGCTTTGCGGGGAGCGCTCTGTGTCTGTTTCGTCTGCGCACCGCTGTGAATCGTGGTACGGCACATGCACTGGCATTTGGACGGCAGCGCTCATGTACCATTGGAAGCGTTACGTAATCCTGATTTGATTCGTTGCGTCTTGAGGAGGGCAGACATGGTCGCAGAGGAAGGATTCACCGACAGGGAGAGAAAGCTGGTGCGGCAAATCGCCGCGAATCTGGCGCAGGTGGATGGGACGCAGTTGAATCCTGGTGCGACCGATGCGGAGATTTCCGAATTCGAGCGCAGCAATGGCGTTGTGCTTCCCGTGTCGTTCAGGAGCTGGCTGGAAATCAGCGACGGCGGGCGTCTGTTCTTTCCGGAGGGCATCGAGCTGTATGGCGTCGTCCATTCGCCGCTGCTGGAGCTCGATGATCCTTATACGCCCGAGGGCGGCTGGCTTGTCGTCGGAATGATGCCGGATACTGACCTCGTGCTTGTGAGTCTGACGGGTGAGGCGACGGTGGTCTATAACCGTGAGGGTGGCACTTTCGACGATGCCGTGCGTTATGGGGATTTCCTTGCCTTCCTTGAGGATGCCCTTCGCCAATGGAGTGATTAGCGGTTAGTCTGCCATGTGCACCATCAGGACTGTGCGCGGGGCATTGTCTTTCATTCCTTGCCGGCGTGGGTTTATGTCTTGCGCGTTGGGGTGTGTCGGGATTGCGTGGGTGCTGTGATGATGTTGTGTGTGTGGGTGTGTCCTTGGTGTTTGCTTGTTATGCTCTTTTCAATTTCGGTTGCCATGGGGTGATGGAGCTCGGGCGGTGGCCGGGTTGCATCGGAATCGGAGAGTCGAGAGGTCGATAATGCACGGGGCTGTTTTCAAAAGGCATTTGATGCGCGGCAGGGGCTGTTCGCTGTGCCGATATGCGGAGTGTGTCCCTGCGTCTGGTGGCGGGCGTGGCCGCCTCACCAAGATAAAATCCGTCCATTCAGAGGCGGCGGCTGATGCATTCGCCAACTACCTTCTGAGCCATATGTGAGGAGGGCGCCATGCGTGACGATATGGGGGCACAGACGCTATTCGGTGACGCGAGGGGCGGTTCCGGCCGAACCGCGCACGGCGGAGGGTCGTGGAAGCGACTGATTTCCAAGTTTGTGCTCATTCTTGTCCTGTTTCCGCTGGTGCTCTGGTGTTTCAGGATCCCACTGACGGTGAACCTGCGCAGCGAGCTTCTTCCGGATTCGTGGGATGGCGGTGAAGCCTGGCTTGAGGAGAGGCCGCACTGCTGGGCATGGAAAACATGCGTGACCGTCACCTATTTCTCGCCCGATAAGTCCGCTGACAATGGAGTGGGCACGCAGACCTTCATCCTCCCTACATGTGCCACGAGCCTGCCGACCTTTGCGACGAACGACGAGGATGCGCTCATCGTCGCCTATCCGGATTGCGGGAGAGGCCGGGCGATGATTCGCATCTATCCTGAGGATTTCACGTCCCACGGCAAGGACGAGGTGAACTGACATGAATCATCGCGAGACCTTGGTCGGTTTGGAGGCGGGGGTTGGCATGAATCATCTCGATTCTGAGATTTGTCTGGAAAGGAACCAGACATGACGCCCTCCATGATTCTTACTGAGCTCGCCGCTGTGCTGATGATCGTCATCCTGTTGCTGTTAGTGGCTCTGTTTGTTGCGTTGCCCGTGCTCGTCGTCAGTGTGATTGTCATGAGCGTCAACGTCATCCGTCATCGCCGCATGGGTGTCGCGTCCAGTGTACAGTCGCAGGCGCGCAGCCTGTCCTGGGTCATGAACGTGACGCTGGTTGACCTTTTTGTCTTCCTCGTTCTCGCCGCCGTCATCTGGCTTCCTCCGCTTGTCGGCCGCACATGGTGCCGGTCCGAGTCGCCCGACGGGGCCTACGCGGTCACGGTCGATAAGATGACGTCCCTGCCGGCTACATGGGACGGTGTGCCGGTGACGGTCACCATGACCCACGCCGCTGATGGCGGACGAACGGAGAAGGCTAGTTTCCAAGCCGTGCTGGAGGACACCGACACCATCCACTATGAGTGTGTCGTCACTTGGCAGCCCGATCATGTCACCATCGGTTCCCGGGCGAAGAATCCCGACTCCTTCAATGATGCCGGGGCTGTGACGTTCTTCCGTGTGTATTGGGATGATGTGGAGTTCTCATGATATCTGCTGTTGCCCTTCGATGCGCGTTGCTGCGGCGGCTTGCGTTTATGCGCTTGTGCGCTGCCCGTATTTTTACTGATTTTCTTATGGGGTGAGGTGGAAGATGAAACGATTTAGATTTCCGGCTGCGAGCGCCGTCCGGGCGAGTGGTGGCGATCCGACGGCGGATGGAATCGGGCGACGCGTAGTGGTGAAGTTCGTTGCGGCGATTCTGCTCCAGCTGCTGGTGGCCGCCTTGTGCTTCCAGATTCAGTTGGGCTTCTATGACAAACCCGCTGGCAATTCCGGCTGGAACGCCATCAGGACGACGTGTCCCGGCGTTGCAGGCACATGTCTGCTCCTGCGGGCGGACAGGGATGAAGTCGACGGCGGACGGACCTTCGTCCTCCCGGAGTGCGCGACGGGCGACCCGGCCTTGGCCGACTCCTACGACCGTGTACGACGTCTCGGCGGGAAGCCTGGCGGCAGGTATGTGCGCGTCTCCTTCCCAGGCTGCCCGTCGGATGAGGCCTTCCTCGTCCCCGTCACCGACTGAACGGGAGGGTGTCATGGAACCCGTGGAGGTCTTTTCTCTGATCATAGTCGTCGCACTGGGGATTGCGTGCCTTGCCATTCCATTGTGCATCGTTATGCTGGCGTTCTATTTCGTCTTGTGGCTTGTGGAAAGGAGAAGGCCGACCGGCGGCGCGCACGAGCTCCGTGGCATGTCGACGGCGCTGAACGCGCTCCTTGGGTTCCTGCTGGTGTTTCTTCTCTATTACGGGGTAACCACGGTGCCGTACATCGGCAACCGCACGTGGTGCAGGTCCCAGTCACCCGACGGGACGTACAGCCTGAGGGCGGACATGCTGGCCAGCGCCACGATCATGTCCGGGACGCCAACGCGGTTCACGCTGGAGCGTGTCGGTCCTGGGGGCGATGTGCTCTGGAGCCGTCGGTTCGTGGTGTACGTGCCTTACGACGGCGGGTCGTGTGCGGTGGAATGGGGCGACGGTTACGTTGACGTCGGGGCGGATAACCCTCGCTATGAGAAGCAGAAGGACTGCTTCTTCTCGTATTACTGGGGTGACGAGGAGTGATGGGGGGACGAGTTGCCGGGGTGATGGGGGTGATGGAACGCGCATGGTGGAATCGGGACAGGCGCGGCGTAGTGTTTCGTGTCGAGGCGCGGAACGAATCGGAGGCGATCTCCGGCGCCGGTATTTCAGACCGAGGGGACGGGTGATTGCAGGGGAGCCGGTCCCAGTTTGTCGCGCCATGCCTGTGCGGCGGCGATGATGGCACGATCCTGGTCGGCGGAGTAGGTGTCCGTGTCGTCAACGGTCAGCATGCCAAGTGGCTGGAGCATCTGCACCGCGATGCTGTCGAAAAGATTCCGTAGGTCGAAATCCTCGATGGTCTCGCCGGCGCGTGCGGTGCGGTACAGCAGATAGCCCAACATCGGATACGGATCCGAAAGGGGAAAGTCGGCCCCTCCATAAATCCAGAACAGATGCTCCCATCTCGCAATGTCATCGGCGGTAGGGCAGCGGCGGAGCGCATAATCGAACCAGGAAGCATATACTTCGCGCCATGGATATCGTTCGAGAACGCCATCAGCCGCGGATTCATATTTCTCGATTGTCATGTCGTCATCATCGCCGGAGTACCTGAAGCTGAAAAGATACTGGGTCAGGTCATCCAACGTCGTTGAGGGTGTGCTGTCCGAGTTGCTCTTGTTGTCTTGCATCATCTCTCGCCTCGTGCCCATGCAGAGTCCGTAGCCAACGCTGACATCGACGGAGCCGATGCGCCGTCGCGCAAAGACCTCCGGCCATCCTTGGGCCCCTAGAGTTTACGTGTTCTTATGCAACCTACTTTTCCGTAATGTAACATGAGGAAGATATTCGGCGCCGTGATGCTGCGGATATCGGGAGGTGACAGTTCGATGATTCGTTTCATCGCGGAAGAGATGCATGCATGTCGTCGCCAATGGATTGCATTGGGCGTGTTCCTGGCGGTGGCGGTGTGCCTGCTGTGCCTGTCGATCGGCTTCATCGCCGCCGGCGCCCCCTATGCCGATGACCTTGATTTTGGACTGCGCGACATTGGTGAGGAATACATCTCCCTAGGCGGTATGCAACTGGCTTTCATCGCGTTCGGGGTGCTGGCCATCGTCCCCGCCGTTGTTTCCACGTCAATCGCCGTGGATTCGCCGCGCATCGCGCGGTGGCAGCTGGCAGGTGCCAGTGTCAGGCAGAGCCAGGGTTTGTACTGGTGCTCTCTTGTCATCGATGCCATTATCTTCAGCATTCTCGGTGGCCTGGCCGCATGGTTGCTGTGGCCGGCTTACTCATCGTGGGCCCTTCGCGTATCGTTCCCCTCGGTCGATGAAATGCACGAATCGATTTCCGCCATCGCGCTTCCGATCGGTATCGCTACCGGCATCGCGGTGACGGCGCTTGCCGGAGCGGGCAGCATGAGGTCCATCTCCCACATCGATATCGCCACGGCCGTGCGCGCCACGGGCCTGTCGAGAACGCGCCACCACCCTGTGCGTCTTCTTCTGGGTATCGCCGTGGCAGCAGGAATCATCACCGGATATGTGGCGATTTCGAAGCAGCCATCCACCATTTCCTCCGACACCTTGGACGGCCTGATGGCGGCCTATTGGGGCTGCGCCTTGGGTTGGCTTCTTGCACTCGCATTGTGCGAATCCGCTGTTGTGCCTCTTGCCGTCGCAGCCGTATCCCGCCTCATCCCGCAGTCGGGAGGACTGGGATCCTTCTTGGCATGCGGCTCTGCCAGACGTCGCATCCGCATGTCGACCGCCATGGTGACGCCTCTCTGCGTGGCGGCAGGCACCGTCGGCGCCATCATGGGGCTCGTGCGGCAGATTAAGAACGTCTCACGTGCCCGAGGCGTTCCCGAATCCGAGTTGCAGGTGACTCCCGCCGGGCAAATCGTCTTCGAATTCATATCGCCGATCATCCTCGCCGCGGTCGCGGCGTTTTGCATCATCGTTATCACAGGCGCTCAACGTAAAACCGATACTGCACTGCTCATGGTCGCCGGCGTTCCGCGGCGTGCCATCATCGCATCCGGCTTTGTGGAAGCCTTCGTTTATTCCCTTGTCGCGGCCATCCTGACCGTTGCTATTCTCGAAGTCAATGCGCTGGCCATCGGTGCGGCGTTGGGCGCAGGACCGGTCCCGGGCGCCGGCTATGCGGGCATCGACTCCAGTGCGCTCTGCATCATCGCAGCGGGATTTGCGCTTCTCGCGATTCTGCTCGTTTCAATACTTGCCTCGCAAACACAGCGCGATCCGCTCGCTATCGTTCGTGCGACGGACAGATAACGAGTACAGATAACGAGTGATGACGCGGAGATCCCGTTCGTAATACCACGATTCCCGTGCCTTCTTCCGTGTCTTCGCTCATCACACATGCCCAACCGACTCAAGGACCAGCCATGATTTCTCACAACAGCACAACAATCGACGCAACCGCAGGCGATGCGCCTGAATCGGCCGAAGACTTGAGGCCAGTACAAGCGCAAGGCGTGATCAAACGATTCCGCCTCGGCAGGCGCAAGGAATGGAATGAGGTGCTCCACGGCGTGGATTTTTCCGCAGATGTTGGTGAATTCGTCTCCATCGTGGGACCGTCCGGTTCCGGGAAATCCACACTGCTGTACTGCCTGTCGGGGTTGGAAAGCGTGGACGGAGGATCGGTACGGTTTGGCGGAACCGACATCACTCGCATGTCGCGCCAAGATGTGTCTGTGGTCAGGCGTAATACCGCGGGTTTCATCTTCCAGGACTACAACCTCATCGATTCGCTGACCGGGCGGGCGAATATCGAGCTGTCGCTGCGCCTGTGCGGACATCGCGCAGGGCAGGCACGGCAGCTGGCGGAGGATGCGATGGGTCGTCTCGGCGTGGGGTATCTCGCTGGCGCATATCCATCCGATATGTCGGGTGGCGAACGTCAGCGCATCGCCATCGCGCGCACTCTCGCATGCTCGCCAGGCATTGTGTTCGCCGATGAGCCGACGGGTGCGCTCGATTCGAAGAACGCGGATATCGTGGTCGGTCTTCTCAGGCAGATCGCCGAGACGGGAACCACCGTCATCATGGTCACGCACAGCCTCGAGCTCGCCGTCTGCACCGACCGCACGGTGGTCATGCGTGACGGCAGAATCGTCGATTCCATCACGCATGCCAACTAGGCGGCTTCGCCGCGCGCCGCGCGTTCTCGTGGTGTGAAAATGCACGGCAGGCAATAGCATGGGATGCGATGGAATCGAGTATGGAACAACTTCGTGCGTCGCATGCGGCACCGGTCCTGCCGGTGAGCGACGAGTCACTGGCGCAGGCAGAACGCATCATTGCAGCGGGCGGGCTCGTGGTCATTCCCACGGACACGATCTACGGCATCGCATGCAATCCCTTCGACACAGCGGCCATCGACCGGCTTTTCACGGCCAAGCGTCGTCCGCGCTCCAAGTCGCTGCAGGTGCTGCTTGATTCCCAAGACAGGCTGGAATCGCTTGGCCTAAGACTTCCCGCGCCTTTGGGCATTCTTGCCGACCGGTTCCTGCCGGGGCCGTTTTCGCCGATTTGCCTCGCGGGCGATCAATGCTCCCTTGCCACGGTGCGCGTCGACGACCGCACGCAGGCCGTGCGTGTGCCTGATTCCGATGTGACGCGGCGCATCATCGCAGCCGTGGGGCCGCTCGCGGCATCCAGCGCCAACATCTCAGGCGCTGAATCATGCGCTACCGTCGAGCAGGCGAAACAGCAGTTGGGTGATTCCGTTGACTTGTACCTTGACGGCGGGCCAACGCCAGGACCGGTGGCGAGCACCATCGTGGCGGCGGATCCGACTGGTGCCGATGGCATACGCATGGTGCGCGAAGGCGTGATTAAAGAATCGGCGATCCGAGCGGCGTTGCATGCCTCCGTCGCTGCGCGCAACGCTGATGGAGAAGCGCACAGCAAGGATTTCAGTAAGGCGACCGCATGAGAATCTACCTGTTCATTGCTGTCATCGCCTGTGCCTTTACGTGGCTTCTCACGCCGCTTGTGCGGCACTTGGCGATTCAATTCGGCGCCGTCGGCAAGGTGCGCGCCCGCGACGTGCACACCATCCCTACGCCTCGCATGGGTGGAGTCGGCATGCTCGCGGGCTTCGTGGCGGCGATTGTGTTCGCCTCACGGCTGCCATTCATTTCCAATGCGTTCATCGGCAACGACGAGGCGTGGATCGTCACAATCGGCGCGGTGCTCATCGTGGCGCTTGGCGTGCTCGATGACATTTTTGATCTTGATTGGATGCTCAAACTCGCCGGTCAGCTTGGCGTTTCCGTATTTGTTTCGTGGGGTGGCATTCGCATTGTGTCGCTGCCGTTCGGGTCTCTTGTCACCGCGTCATCCAGCTTGTCGGCAGCGTTTACGGCACTCGTGCTCGTCGTGTCCATCAATGCGGTGAATTTCGTCGACGGCCTCGATGGCCTTGCGGCGGGCATCGCGGGCATTGGCGGCATCGCGTTCGGGGCATATTCCTATATGATTGCGCGGCATTCACCCAGCTACGCGTCCATCGCTACGCTCATTGACGTGGCGCTCGTGGGCGTGTGTGTGGGATTCCTGTTGCACAACTGGCATCCGGCGAAATTGTTCATGGGGGATTCCGGATCCATGTTGCTGGGATATCTCGTCACCTGCGCATCCGTCATCATGACAGGCCATCTCGATCCCGCCACTCTTCACACGAGCCAGTATGTGCCTGCCATCATGCCGGTGCTTCTGCCGCTGTTCGTGCTGTTCCTGCCGCTGCTCGACATGATTCTCGCCGTTGTGCGACGCTTGGCGCGCGGCCAGTCGCCGATGCACCCGGATCGCCAGCATTTGCACCATCGCATGCTGCGCATCGGGCATTCCGTGCAGGGTGCCGTGCTCATCTTGTGGGCGTGGGCGGCGCTGTTTGCGTTTGGCTCGCTGCTCACGATGTTCTACACCTGGCAGAAGGTGGTGGGGCTGTGCTTATGCGCGGCGGTGGTGCTCGTCGTGCTCACGATGCGCCCATGGTTGGTCCAGCGCGTGCGTGTGAATCGGCAGCTCAACAAGCCGGGGCATCATCATGATTGATCGCATGCGTGATGATGGCGAGGCCGGTGCCGGTGGTGGTGCTGGTGTCGGTGCCGGTGACAGCAGCGGCAGAGAACGCAACGGTGGCCGCGACCGCGACCGCGGTATGCGCGGCAATTCCCCTCTCGCCCGTGCCCTGCGCCGGGCGGCAGCATGGTCGTCGGCGGTGATTGTCGGCGGATTCGCAATCGTCGCGGTGGTGCTCACGCTGGCGTTCCACGCTCAGGCGGAGGCTCTTCTCTCTCTTGCGATCGCAGGCGTGCTGGCGCTGTTCGTGTGCGAGGCGACACCGTTGATTGCGGCGCGATCCGCGTCACGAGGCGTGCGGGGCGCTGACCTTTCCCGGCGCATGGTCGCATGGTGGGGCGTGAAAATCGTGCTTGTCATGGTGGGCGTGTGGGGTGTGATTGCGTTCATGCCTGCGGGTGTGCTCGACAGGTGGGTTTTCGGCGTGGCCCTTGCCGCCGGCGTAGTGGTGGGGGACAACGTGAACGTGCTGGCGCTTCATTCCGCGCGTATTCCCGTGCTTGATGACTTCAATCCTGGCGATTCTGCGCGCACATCCGGGCCTGCGCAAGTGTGAGATTCGCCCGCGTTCAATGGTGAATTTGGGTGCGTTCAATGGTGGATTTTCACGCGTTCGACGGTGAATTTGGATGCGTTCGACGGTGAAGAAGTCGCAGGTCGGATTTCATTTCATCCCACGGCGAAACGTTGCGGCGTGTCCAAGGATTCGACGTGTCAAAGTCGTGCGTGACCCATAAAGTATTTTTATGGCTTTCGATAACACAGCTGACAACAACTACAATCCACTTCCCGCGCCATTCCAGAAGCTGGGATTGGCTTATGATGACGTCCTGCTGCTCCCGAACGAGTCCGATGTCATTCCCTCTGAAGTTGATACATCCACCCATCTCACCCGCAACATCACGATGAAGTCCCCGGTGATTTCCGCCGCAATGGACACCGTGACCGAAGCCCAGATGGCCATCGCCATGGCCCGCAACGGCGGCATCGGTGTGTTGCACCGCAATCTTTCCATCGAAGACCAGGCCAACCAGGTCGACATCGTCAAGCGCAGCGAATCCGGCATGATCACCGATCCGCTCACTGTGCAGCCCGAAGCCTCCCTCACGGAACTCGATAAGCTGTGCGGTGCCTACCATGTCTCAGGCCTGCCGGTCGTCGACAACGAGAACCATCTCGTCGGCATCATCACCAACCGCGACATGCGCTTCGTCGACCCCGCTGATTACGACACGCTCAAGGTCAAGGACATCATGACCAAGGACAACCTCGTGACCGGCCCGGCGAACATCTCCAAGGAGGACGCCCACAAGCTCCTCGCCCAGCACAAGGTCGAGAAGCTGCCGCTCGTCGATGACGAAGGCAAGCTCGCCGGCCTCATCACTGTCAAGGACTTTGTGAAGACCGAACAGTACCCGGACGCCACGAAGGATGAGCAGGGACGTCTGCGCGTCGCAGCCGCCGTCGGTTTCTTCGGCGATGCTTGGCAGCGTTGCACCGCTCTGGTGGACGCTGGAGTGGATGTGCTCGTCGTCGACACCGCTCACGGCCATGCCAAGCTCATGATCGACATGATCAAGCGCCTGAAGTCTGATCCTGCATTCCGTGGCGTGGACATCATCGGCGGCAACGTCGCAACCCGCGAAGGCGCACAGGCCCTCATCGACGCTGGCGTTGACGCTGTCAAGGTGGGCGTTGGCCCCGGCTCCATCTGCACCACGCGTATCGTGGCTGGCGTGGGCGTGCCGCAGCTGACCGCCGTGTATGACGCAGCCCAGGCGTGCAACCCGGCAGGCATCCCGCTCATCGCCGATGGCGGCATTCACTACTCCGGCGACATTGCCAAGGCAATCGTGGCTGGCGCTGACTCCGTGATGCTCGGCGGCCTGCTCGCCGGCACCGAGGAAGCTCCGGGCGAGAAGGTGCTGCTGCACGGCAAGCAGTACAAGGTCTACCGTGGCATGGGCTCCATGGGCGCCATGGCGCCGCGCGGCAAGAAGTCCTACTCCAAGGACCGCTACTTCCAGGCCGATGTCACCAGCAACGACAAGGTCGTGCCGGAAGGCGTCGAAGGCGAAGTGCCGTACCGCGGCTCCCTCAACTACGTGCTGTATGAACTCGTCGGTGGTCTGCACCAGACGATGTTCTACACCGGCTCTCGCACGATCCCCGAGCTCAAGCAGAAGGGTCGCTTCGTGCGCATCACCGATGCCGGTCTGCGCGAATCCCACCCGCATGACATCGTCATGACCAAGGAAGCCCCGAACTACACCGGTTTCCACGAGTGATCCGCACGGTTTAGGCGGTTTGCTGCCGGTGGTGATCCGCACGGCTCGCTAGCCGTATTTGACCAAAGCCCCGCGTCTGCTTTTGCAGTCGCGGGGCCTTTGCATACGCTGGCGGATGGGGCAGTGCGGGGCTGACGCAAGGCGCGGGCTGTGCCAGCGCTGGTTTTTGCCGCCGAGGGTGCGGTGTAGTGCTCCCTGGGTGTTGGTTGGGGTGGCTGGGGCTGCAACCTGCGGGTTTTCCGCTGCCGAGGGTGCAGGATTGTGCTCCTTGGGCATGGGTTAGGTGGGCTGTGACGGTGGCTGGCGTTGGTATCTGCTGCTGAGGGTGCAGTGTGGTGCTCCCTGGGCGTGGGATAGCTTGGGTTGGGCGGGTGATTTGCAGGGTATCTGCATCCGAGGGTGCGGGATTGTGCTCCTTGGGTGAAGGATGGCGCGGTGATGATGGCAGTTTGCGGCCGCATCTGCTGCCGAGGGTGCACTGCAGTGCTCCTTGGGCGTTGGTTGGCGTGGCGATTGTGGCGACGGGGAGGGATATCTGCTGCCGAGGGTGCAGTGTTGTGTTCTTTGGATGCGGGTTAGGTGGGCTGTGACGGTGGCTGGCGTGGGCATCTGCTGCCGAGGGTGCAGGATTGTGTTCCCTGGGCGTGGGTTAGGCGGGTTGAGGCGGTGGTCGGCGTGGGCATCTGCTGCTGAGGGTGCAGTGTGATGCTCCCCGGGCGTGGGATAGCTTGGGTTGGGCGGGTGATTTGCAGGGTATCTGCATCCGAGGGTGCGGGATTGTGCTCCTTGGGTGAAGGATGGCGCGGTGATGATGGCAGTTTGCGGCCGCATCTGCATCCGGGGGGTGCAGTGTTGTGCTCCCTGGGTGTTAGTTATGGCGGCTGTGCGTGGCTGAGAGCTGCTGACTTGCGGTTGAGGGTGTGTAATACTGCACCCTCGGCACTTATTGTTGAAGCATCGGCTGCTTGTGAGTCGGTGAGACATTGTGGAAATCACCGCTGTGGATAACTTCTGCAGGTATTGATACCCCCGTATTTAAGCCAAAATTGGCAATCTCGATCGCTGAAGCAGATGCAAGTTATCAACATTTGTCAAAATGCACCCTGCGCGACGGCATATTTTGTTACGGTGCCTGCATGAGCACGAAGAAATCACGATTGCTTGAGCAATCAGAAAGAATCCATTTCGAATCGACCAAAATCGCATTGCTACGCAAACGCGCAGAGACCTTGGCGCGCTGCCGTGAAGCGCAGAGCCGCACATCGCGGCAGCTGGTTTTTGGCCTTGACGCCGCGCTGGAATTGTTATGCATCGAAGTGCCGCGTGAAGTCGAAGAACAGTTGCGGTCGCGCCGTCGTGCGCCATTCTCGTCATCGGCGCCTACGCAATGTTCGGTCCCGAATGGCTGGAGAGATGCAGCCGCGGAACCAACTCCAGCCGAGGATCTCATCATCCTTGCTGATTCGCGCGCGTCGCGCCGTCGCATGCGGGGATTGCGGTGCGTACAGTGGAGCCATCCGGTGGAAACCATCACCAGTTGCGGCATCACGTGTGTTGCTCCGCTTGACACGTGGCTGATGTTCGCGTCGTATGTGGGACTGACGGAACTCGTGTTGCTCGGTGACGCGATGATGCGCCGCGATGCCGATATGCGATGGCTGTCTCTTGATGATTTCGATCGGAGGATGCGCGAATTTGAGCGGGACCTTGAGAATAAAGGTCTGTCAGCTCCGAGAGGATTGCGCAACTGCCGCCGTGCGCTACACCTCATGCGTGAAGGGACGGATTCGCCGCCCGAGACACAGGTGCGGCTTTTGCTGGAGAGCTACGGCCTGCCGTGTCCCGCGGTCAACATGCCGGTTGATGTTATGGATGAGCGTGGTGCGAAGCAACGCTATTATCTCGACCTTGCATTCCCACAATGGCGCGTCGCTGTGGAATACGACGGGCGGCACCATGCAGAGGCGTGGGAAAACGATCAGCGGCGTATAAAGTTGCTCGGCGATGCGCAATGGTCGCTGATTAACGTGACACGGAATGACTTGTATGAGGAAAGTCGGCGGGAAGGCTTGGTCCGCAGTGTGACCGATCGCATTGCGCGGCGCGGTGGCAAGGTGACGCCGCTTGGAACGCCGATGAGTTTGCGTCAGTTGACCGACCGCAGGCGATCGCGTGCCCGGCTGGGTGATGGAGAAAAACAGTGATGATGGCCGAGGGTGCAGGGTTGTGTGCTCTCGGCGGGTGGTTGGCGCGGCGATGGGGTGGCTGGCGTGCGCATCTGCATCCGAGGGTGCGGTGTTGTGCGCCCTCGACGCGGGCTGGGGCTGCGATGAGATCAGTTGGCGTGCGCATCTGTTGCTGAGGGTGCAGGTTGGTGCACCCTGGGTGAGGGATGGTGCGGTAACCGGGGTGGCTGATGAGGGCATTCGCTGTCGAGGGTGCGGTGTTGTGCGCCTTGGGCGTGGGTTAGGTGGGTTGGGGCTGTGGCTGGCGTGTGCATCTGTTGCCGAGGACGCGGGGTTGTGCGCCTTGGGCACAGGTTGGGGCTGCGATGAGATTAGTTGATGCGCGTATCCGTTGCTGAGGGTGAGGGATTGTGCGCCTTGGGTGAAGGATGCTGTGGTGATGGGGGTGGTTGGCGCGCGCATCTGTTGTTGAGGGTGCAGAGCCGTGCACCCTGGGTGCGGATTGGGGTGTTATTAGGGCCAGTTAGTGTGGGTATCTGCTGTCGAGGGTGCAAGGTTGTGCACCCTCGGCGGGGGATTGGTGCGGCGATGGGACAGCTGGCGTGGGCATCTGTTGCTGAGGGTGCAATGTTGTGCTCCTTGGATGCGGGTTGGATGGGTTGAGGCTGCGGTTAGTGGATGTATCTGCTGTCGAGGGTGCAAGGTTATGCACCCTCAGCGGGTTTTGGCGTGGTGGTTGGGGTGATTGGCGCGCACATGTGCTGTCGAGGGCGCGGTGTTGTGCACCTTGGGCGTGGATTGGGTTGTTATTGGGGACAGTCGGCGTGTGCATCTGTTGCCGAGGGTGCGATGTTGTGCACCCTGGGCGCGGGGTAGCGTGGTGAGGGTTGCGACCAACGCGGGCATCTGCTGCCGAGGGTGCAGGATTGCGCGCCTCTGCTGAGAGACTCATGCGTCGTTGGTGTTTCTATGCGGTAACAGATGATAGATGCACGAAACCTTTCTTCCTGTCCGATGAAACAGCCCATTTCTAGTGTCGGCACTGTCAAAGTTCCTAACGATCAGTGATTGTGCATGCCGCTCGTGCAACGCAAATGTGCCGTGCAACGCAAATGTGCTGTGAGGCGTGAATGCGCATTGAGAAGAGAGAAAGGCAGTGACATGACAAGCGACATTGCAAGTGCGATTTCCGACAGCGTGTTCGGAGTGTGGTACATACTCGGCGCCACGATGGTGTTTTTCATGCAGGCAGGCTTCGCGATGGTCGAGGCGGGCTTCACGCGAGCGAAGAACGCCGGCAACATCATCATGAAGAACCTCATGGATTTCTGTATTGGCACCGTGGCGTTCCTGTTCTTGGGCTACGGCCTCATGTGTGGTGAGGATGCCGTGGGCGGCTTCCTCGGCAAGCCTACCTTGGGAATGCTGTCCACGAGTGGATTCGATAGCGTCGATTGGTCGAACTTCTGGTTCCAGCTCGTGTTCTGCGCCACGGCCGCGACAATCGTCTCCGGCGCCATGGCAGAGCGCACGAAGTTCATTTCGTACGTGATTTATTCATTCTTCATTTCGTTCGTCATCTATCCGATCGAAGCCCACTGGGTGTGGGGCGGCGGCTGGCTGAGCCAGCTGGGTTACTTCGATTGGGCAGGCTCCACCGTCATCCACATGGTCGGCGGCGTAACCGCTTTGATTGGGGCCATCTTCCTGGGGCCGCGCATCGGCAAGTACACGAAGAGTGGCAAGGCTAACGTCATCGCCGGTCATAACATCACCATCGGCGCTCTTGGCTGCTTCATTCTGTGGTTCGGTTGGTATGGCTTCAACGGCGCTGCAGGCACCACCGTCGCGCAGGTCGCGCAGATTTTCGTGACGACGACGATTGCCCCGGCGGTCGCTTGCTGCACGACGATGTTCTTCACGTGGATCAAGGACGGTAAGCCGGATGTGGGCATGACGCTGAATGCTTCGCTCGCAGGCCTCGTCGGCATCACCGCTCCGTGCGCCGTCGTGGATTCAATCGGCGCGATCATCATCGGCATCATCTGCGGCATCCTCGTGGTGCTGTCGGTGGAATTCGTTGACACCAAGCTCCACATCGACGATCCGGTCGGCGCATTCTCCGTGCACGGCCTGTGCGGTCTGTTTGGCGGCATCGCCGTGGGCCTGTTCGCCAATCCGAACATCGCTTCCGAATACGGTGTCGAAGTCGGCGCCGGCCTGTTCTACGGCGGTGGTTTCAAGCAGCTGGGCATTCAGCTGCTCGGTTGCGTGGCCATTCTCGCCTGGACCATCGTGTGCGCCATCGTGCTGTTCGCGATTCTGCGTGCCACCGTCGGTCTGCGTGTGAGCGCCGACGAGGAGGTCACCGGCCTCGATGTCTCCGAACACGGTCTGGCCACTGCATATGCAGGCTTCCTGCCCACCGTCCCTGCAATCGCCTCCCAGAC
>CAYVHC010000016.1:0-21819 GCA_964451025.1 uncultured Bifidobacteriaceae bacterium | reverse complement strand
CGGTGATGCCACGCTCGTGTCCGTGAACCTCGAGACGGGGCGCACGCATCAGATTCGTGTGCATTTCTCGTCCATCGGCCATCCTTTGATCGGCGACCCCATGTATGGGGCGAACCCTCGGTTCTCGCAGGAGCTGGGGCTCGAAAGGCAGTGGCTCAATGCCACGATGCTCGACTTCAGGCATCCGCGCACCCATATTTGGCAGCATGTGGAATGCGGTTACCCGTCGGACTTGCGCCATGCGCTCGACGTGCTGCGGACGACGAGCGCCGCGCAGCGTGCCGCTGACGAGTGAAATGACCGGCGCGGCAGGCGTACTGGCACTGTGATGGCAGGGCTGGGCGTGGAGGCACGGTAGGATGCGCGACGGCGGACGGCGGTATGGGGCGTTGTTTGATTTCCGATCGAAATATCGCGGAGGCGACACGCGAACAAAGCGGGCAGTTGCACGGGGTGAATATCGAACAGATGTTCGAGTAGTACGATGTATCCCATGGCTGACATCGCAAACAATTCGTTCGTGAACCTCCACGTGCATACGCACTATTCCATCCTGGATGGTGCCGCGCGCATCAATGAGCTCGTCGATTACGTGAAGGAATTGGGGCAGCCGGCGGTTGGCATCACCGACCACGGCAACATGCACGGGGCATACGAGCTGTGGAGCACCGCCGTCAAAAAAGGCATCAAGCCCATCATCGGCATCGAAGCGTATGTGACGCCGGAGACCGCGCGCCAAGACCGCACGCGAGTCCATTGGGGCACGGAAGCCCAGCGGTCCGATGATGTGTCCGGTGGCGGTGCCATCACGCATATGACGATGTGGGCTGAGAACGATGAAGGCCTCGTCAACCTCATGAAGGCTTCCTCTGTCGCCAATCTTGAAGGTCTTTTCGGCAAATGGCCTCGAATGGATAAGGAAGTGCTCAACACCTATCACAAAGGCATCATCGCGACGACGGGATGCCCATCGGGCATCGTGCAGACACGGCTGCGCTTGGGGCAGTTCGACGAAGCGTTGCGCGCCGCAGGGGAATACCAGGACATCTTCGGCAGGGACAACTACTACGTCGAGCTCATGGATCACGGCTTGGAGATCGAACGCCGCGTGCGCAAGCAACTGGTGGAGATTGCGCACAAGATCGGCGCTCCGCTTGTCGTGACGAACGATTCCCATTACGTGACGCCGGAAGGCGCGGTGGCGCAGGACGACATGCTGTGCATCAACTCTGGCTCCCACAAGGATGACCCGAACCGTTTCAAGTTCGATGGCACCGGCTATTACGTTCGCTCCGCCCAAGAGATGCGCGAACTGTTCAAGGAATTCCCCGAGGCCTGTGACAACACACTGGAAATCGCCGAGCGATGCAACGTCGTGTTCGACGATCATGAGGACGGCGCGTTCATGCCGGAGTTCGACTGCCCCGAAGGGTGGGACGCCACGTCGCTGTTCCTCAAGAAAGTGGACGACGGCCTGCGCGTGCGCTACCCGGGTGGCGTGCCCGATGAGGTCGCCCGCCAAGCAGACTACGAATGCGGCGTCATCTGCCAGATGCAGTTCTGCGGTTACTTCCTCGTCGTCGCCGATTACATCAATTGGGCGAAGACGCATGGTGTCATGGTCGGTCCTGGCCGTGGTTCCGCGGCAGGTTCCATGGTGTCCTACGCGATGGGCATCACCGAGCTCGACCCGCTCAAGCACGGCCTTATCTTCGAACGCTTCCTCAACCCGGAGCGCGTGAGCCTGCCGGATATTGACGTTGACTTCGACCCCAGCGGTCGTGCCCGCGTGCTCGACTATGTGGCGAACAAGTACGGTCATGACAAGGTGGCGCAGTGCGTCATCTACGGCACCATCAAGACGAAGCAGGCCATCAAGGATGCCGCGCGCATCATGGGCTACGATTACAACGTCGGCGATCAGCTGTGCAAGGCGCTGCCGCCGGCCCAAGGCGGCAAGGACATCTCCCTCAAGGATGCATTCGATCCGGACGCGAAGCGATATTCCGAGGCAGGGGAGTTCCGCGACCTTGTCGAATCCAGCCCCGACAACAAGCGCATCTACGACGAGGCTTGCGGCATCGAAGGCTTGATCCGCCAG
Organism: uncultured Bifidobacteriaceae bacterium; assembly: GCA_964451025.1. Classification (GTDB taxonomy): domain Bacteria; phylum Actinomycetota; class Actinomycetes; order Actinomycetales; family Bifidobacteriaceae; genus Pseudoscardovia. The sequence continues at coordinate 19,718 of CAYVHC010000016.1, read as the reverse complement.
ACGGGCGTGCATGCGTGCGCCACGATCATGGGTTCCAAGCCCATCACCGACACGTCCCCGCTCATGAAGCGCACCGATGGCACGATCACCACGACCTTCGAATACCATACGTGCGAAACACTCGGCTTGGTCAAGATGGACTTCCTGGGCTTGGCCAACCTCACAGTCATGCGAGACACGCTCGAAAACATCGAGTTGAACCAACACAAGCACATCGAGCTGGGGCAGATTCCCCTCGACGACAAGGAAACCTACCAGCTGCTGTCGCGCGGTGACACCCTTGGCGTCTTCCAGCTCGATTCCGACGGCATGCGTGGCCTACTGCGCCAGCTCAAGCCGGATAACTTCAACGATATCTCCGCACTCATCGCGCTATACCGACCCGGCCCGATGGATATGAACTCCCATATCAACTATGCCAAGCGTAAGAACGGCCTGCAAGAGATCACGCCTATTCACCCCGAGGTGGATGAGCCGCTGCGCGGCGTGCTCGGTGAGACCTACGGTCTCATCGTCTACCAGGAGCAGGTGCAGTCCGCTGCGCGAATCCTCGCCGGCTATTCGCTGGGCCGCGCAGATGTGCTGCGTCGCGCCATGGGCAAGAAGAAGCCCGAGGTGTTGGCCAAGGAACAAGGCCCGTTCTTCCAAGGAATGATGGACCATGGCTATAGCCGCGAAGCGGCTCAGGCTGTGTGGGATGTGTTCCTGCCATTCGCCGGTTATGCGTTCAACAAGGCACATTCCGCCGCGTACGGTTTGATTTCGTACTGGACCGCATACCTGAAGACGCATTACCCCGTCGAATTCATGGCGGCGTTGCTCCAGAACGAAATTTCAAACAAAGACAAGACCGCACTGTATCTGACGGAGGCGCGCCGCATGGGCATCAAAGTGCTCCAGCCCGATATCAACGAATCCGTCGCCAAGTATTCCGCTGTCGGCGACGTCGTCCGCTTCGGCATGGGCGCCATTCGCAACGTGGGTGAGAAGGTCGTCGAAGAAATCGTCAAGGAACGCACCGAGCACGGCAAGTACGAGAGCTTCCTCAGCTTTGTCAAGCGCGTGCCGATCACTGTGCTCAACAAGCGCACCGTCGACTCCCTCATCAAAGCGGGCACCTTTGATTCCATTGATCCCAATCGCCATGCGCTGTGCACAATCAGCGAGACGGCGATTGACCAGACCGTGCCGCTCAAGCGCAAGGAGGCACAGGGCGTCTTCGACCTGTTCTCCGTGATGTGCTCGGATGAGGACGAGTCGGATGCGCTTGGCGATGCGGAAATCTCCGTGCCCGATATCCCCGATTGGGACAAGAAGACGCGGCTCGAATTCGAACGCGAAATGCTGGGACTGTATGTCTCCGACCATCCGCTCAATGGAATGGCTTCCGTGCTTAGCGAATTGAGCGATATGTCCATCGCCAAGGCGATTGACCTCGGGCATTCACTGGGGGAGGATAATGCGAGCTCCGTGCAGGTCACGCTCGCTGGCCTCATCACCCAGGTCCAGCGCAAAATCTCCAAGAAGGGGCGTGCATGGGCGATCATCACTGTTGAGGACCTCAACAGCTCCATCCACTGCCTGCTCTTTGGCAACACATACCAGCAGTTCCAAGAGATGCTTCACCAAGACAACATCGTCAAGGTGCGCGGCAACCTTGACGTGCGCGAGGACGAGGTGCAGCTACGCGTCAACACGGTGGACGTCGTGCATGTGGACGCCTCCGGCAACGAGCCGCTCGAGCTGTTGGTCGACGCGCGCCAGTGCACTCTGTCGAGACTCGATGCGCTGAAATCCATCCTCAACCGTTATCACGGCCTGTGCGAGGTGAGACTGCGCATCAGTGACAATGACCGAGTCTTCCAGATCGCGTGCGGCGACGAATACCGCGTTTCCCGCGACCCGTCGATGTTCGGTGAGCTCAAGGCGCTATTCGGTCCTTCCTGCCTCGGATGACCTGCTGCCTGCCTCGCCATGGGTGCGCACCCATAGAGGCTATGCGCACCCATGCAACAATCGGGCTGCAGCGCTGTGAACCAAGGCAGCGCTGCGAACCAAGGCGGAGCTTTGGGCTCGGGCGGGGCTTTGAGGTAGGGTAGGGCACTATGAGCAGCAACGAGTACGGCAGCGAATACGATGACGGCTTCGATAACGCCGATATCCTGCGGATGCACCGGCATAATGAGCGTCGATTCAAGGTGTTCCGCACGACCATCGTCGTCATCACGACCGTGATTGTCGTCGTGGTCGCAGGCGTGGCATTCCGTAATTGGCGAGGCGGAAGCAGCACGAACCAAGCGCAGTTGTATGCCCAGAATGTCGAGAAAGTCTCGCAGGCTCGGGCGGATATGAGCAGCGCCCTCAACGGTTCGGAAAAACCCGTGGAGTTGCTGACCAAATACATTTCCAATTCCGAAAGCGTTGACGACTTGGTCAAGCTGCGCACCCAATCGCAGCGTTTGCTCGACGATGTGCCTTCGTACTACACCTCCGAGCCCCACACGCAAAGCCAATACGTTCAGGCCAACTCCGACCTCGAGACCTACAGCAACCGTCTGGTGAACCTCACATCGCAAATAACCGAGTCCCTCAAGACAGCAGGGCAGGGCAATGTGGAAAGCGGTGTGAATACTGCGATGGGTGCCCTCAATGCCCAGGTGACCGCTGCGACGACGCTCATGGGCGCCTACACGGGCCAGACCGCCGCATCCCAGGCAACGATCACCGAAGGCTATCTCGCTGGCCTCAACAAGGCAATGAGCCAGGCGCAGGCGGACCTTGGCACCTACAAGGAGGATGATCCGCCGTATCAACTGCTTGAATACCAGCAGACTTTCGAATCCGACACAAGCGATCTATCGGGTGCGGTGGATAGCATGCGCAAGGCATTCACTGGCTCACAGTCCGCTGGCGGCGTCGCTGGCAACGCCCAGCTTGCCGTTCGCAACAAGCAGGTCCCGGCGGGATTGCGCCACACGTGGGAGGTCGCGGGCGATGAATCCATCACCGTGACGTTCACCGCCACGACAATGGACATCAAGGACGGCTCGCAGACGTCGTCCACCACGAAATCGACGTCAACCACCGCCAAGTCCGTACACGCTGATTACGCCTTGGCACCAGGGCAGCGCACTGATTTCGGAGGCACTCCCATCGCGGCATGGACGCTTACCGGGGTGGGGACCGACAAGATAGACGACACGACCATCGTCCTCTACCAGATCGGCGACGGTGCCGATGGCAGCAGTGTGTTCCTGGGCTTGTACCAGAACGGCGCCAGCTGGAAGCTGACGACATCCGATTCCACGACTGCGCTTATCAACAAGTACTGAGACGCCAAGTACCGAGCATTGAAACAGCCAAGCGCTGCGACACCGTCAGGTGATGGCACCGGTCGGTGCACCCACCCGGCGCCTGTGCACAGGGCACGTCGTGCACTGCATCATGTGCCGCGTCATGCACCGCATCGTGCAACTGTGTCCGCAGTGCGTGCATTACACCGCGTGTGTCTGCTTTCGACCTTATACTCGGTTCTATGACTACACCGGAAGAAATCACCATCAGGACCATTGATCTGCGCGGGCAGAAGCTTTCCCGTGCGGAACTTCTCAAGGCCATGCCGCGCGCCGCAATGGGCGTGGGCGAGGCAACGGAGCTCGTCAAGCCGATTCTGGCCGACGTGCAGGAGCGTGGTGCGGCAGCACTGCGTGATTTCGCTGAGAAGTTCGACCATGTGCGTCCCAAGAACCTGAGGGTGCCCAAGGAAGCCATGACAAAGGCCTTGGAGGAGCTTGACCCGCGCGTGCGTGCGGCGATCGAGGAATCCGTGCGCCGTTGCCGTGCAGTGAGCGCATCCCAAGTGCCCCAGGACTTCCACACCGATCTGGGTCCCGGTGCCCGTGTTGCAGAGCGCTGGATTCCGGTGCAGCGCGTAGGCCTGTATGTGCCCGGCGGCAAGGCCGTCTATCCTTCCTCCGTCATCATGAACACCGTGCCCGCGCAGGCGGCTGGCGTGGAATCCCTCGCCATCGCGACGCCTCCGAGCAAGACGGATCCCGATGGCCTGCCGAGCAAGTCCATCCTCGCCACGTGCGCCATCCTCGGCGTCGATGAGGTCTATGCGGTCGGCGGCGCTCAGGCAATCGCAATGTTCGCTTTCGGCGCCAAGGGTTCCGAGCCCCAGGATGGCGAGATCCTGTGCGAGCCGGTTGACAAGATCACCGGTCCGGGCAACATCTTCGTCGCAACCGCCAAGCATCTCGTGGCAGGCAGTGTCGGCATCGATGCCGAGGCCGGCCCCACCGAAATCGCCATCCTGGCGGATTCCACCGCGGACCCGCGCTTCGTTGCATCGGACCTCATCGGCCAGGCCGAGCACGACGAGCTTGCGGGCTCCGTGCTGATCACCGATTCCGAAGAACTCGCCGACGCCGTGCGCAAGCAGCTGCAACAGCGCGTGCCGCGCACCGAGCATGCCGAGCGTATCCAGAAGTCGCTGTCGGGTTCCCAGTCCGGCGTGATTCTCACGTCTGACCTCGACCAGTCGATCGATGTCGCCAATGCGTACGCCGCCGAGCACTTGGAAGTGCAGACCGCCGATCCGGATGCCACGATCGCGCGCATCCACAACGCGGGCGCCATCTTCCGTGGCCCGTTCTCCCCGGTGCCGCTGGGCGATTACATGTCCGGCTCCAACCACGTGCTGCCGACCGGCGGCACGGCACGTTACGCATCCGGCCTGGGCGTGCACACGTTCATGAAGCCCGTCGAGGTCATCGAATACGACGAGACCGGCCTCAAGGAGCTTGCCGCCCGCATCAACGACTTCGCCGTGCAGGAGGACCTGCCCGGCCATGGCGAATGCGTGCTCACGCGTTTCGTCAAGGACCCCTATGACAAGGCGACGCTGGAACAGCAGGAAGAAGAGGCGGGTCTGCGATGAGCATCCCTTCGAACCTTCCACTGCGCAACGACCTTGTGGGCGAGGAACCCTATGGTGCGCCGCAGCTTGACGTTCCGGTGTGCCTCAACGTCAACGAAAACCCGTATCCGCCGAGCCCGGCAGTCGTCGAATCCATCGTCGAACGGGTGCGCCAAATCGCTCCGACGCTGAACCGTTACCCTGATCGCGAGCATATGGAACTGCGCCGTGCATTGGCGCGCTACCTGTCGAAGGAATCATTCGTCGACCTCGAGCCCGAGCAGCTGTGGGCGGCGAACGGCTCCAACGAAATCATGCTGCAGGTGTTCCAGGCGTTTGGCGGCCCCGGTCGCACCGCGTTGGGGTTCGCACCGACGTATTCGATGTATCCCGAGTATGCGCGCGACACATTCACCGCATGGACAACCGTGCCCCGCAAGTCTGATTTCACGCTGGACGTGGATGCAGCGGTCACGGCTATCGCCGAGGTGAAGCCATCGATCGTGCTCCTGACCAGCCCCAACAACCCCACCGGTACGCCGGCTTCCATCGAAGAGGTCGAAGCGCTCCTCGCCGCATGCGAGAAGGCTGATGTGGAAGGCGCCCCGCACGGCGCTCATCCGCTCCTCGTGGTGGACGAAGCCTACATTGAGTTCCGCCGTCCGGGCAAGCCCAGCGCCACGACGCTCATCGATAAGCACCCCAACCTTGCCGTGAGCCGCACCATGTCGAAGGCATTCGCCTATGCCGGCGCGCGCGTGGGTTACATCGCCGCGCAGACGGGAGTCATCGATTCCCTGCGCATCGTGCGCATGCCTTACCATCTGAGCGCCGTTACGCAGGCCGTCGCCCTCGCGGCACTCGACCATACCGACGAGCAGCTCGCCCAGGTCGGTCACTTGCGCCAGACGCGCGACGACTTGGTGCAGTGGCTGCGCGCGCAGACATACAAGGGCACTCCTCTCACCGTCGCCGACACGGATTCGAACTTCGTGTTCTTCGGGGTGTTCGACGATCGTGATTTCATCTTCGATCGTCTGCTTGACCGCGGTGTACTCATCCGTGACGTCGGCCCCGACGGGTGGCTGCGCGTGTGCATGGGCACCGACGAGGAGATCGCCGAGTTCAAGAAGGCGTTTGTGGACGTATTGCGTCTGGCGGAGCAGCGTTAGGGCATCAGCCCATGACGCTCCCGCCGGCGTGCACGCCCGCAGCCGCAGCGCAACCCCAGCACAGCCGCAGCGCAACCGCAGCAAGCATCAACGAAGGCACAACAGCAAGAAAGAAGCATCCCCACATGGCACGCACCGCGACCATCACCCGCACGACCAGCGAGTCGAGCATCGAACTGAGCCTCAACCTCGATGGCACGGGCAAAACCGACATCGAGACCACCGTTCCGTTCTACAATCACATGCTCATGGCATTGGGCAAGCATTCCCTGATCGACCTCACGGTTTCGGCGCGCGGTGATACCGACATCGATGTCCACCACACCGTCGAGGACACGGCAATCGTGTTCGGCGAGGCATTGAAGCAGGCGCTGGGCGACAAGGCTGGCATCACGCGTTTCGCAGACGCCACGGTTCCGTTGGACGAGGCCTTGGCCAAATGCGTCATCGATATCTCCGGACGTCCCTATTGCGTGTGCTCCGGTGAGCCCGAGGGTTTCGAATTTTGCATGATCGGTGGCCATTTCACCGGCTCCTTGGTGCGCCACGTGATGGAATCCATCGCTTTGCACGCTGGCATCTGCATGCACATGCAGGTGCTCGCCGGGCGTGACCCGCATCATATCGCCGAAGCCGAGTTCAAGGCGCTGGCGCGTGCGCTGCGTTACGCTGTCGCGCCTGATCCTCGCATCGCCGGCCTCATTCCCAGCACGAAGGGCACGCTATGACGCAGGCGAACGGCGGCAATTCCGACGCCAACGGTTCGGACGGCTTGTCGGATGACGACATCGAGGCCGCTCTCGCAGGTTTCGAGCAGGACTTCAACGATAGCGACGATCCTACGATCGCCCAGATGAACGAGGCCTTGCAGCGCAACGAGAACAAGGCTGCCTCTGCGTCGTCGCCCATCCCGTCGGATGCCGCAGTCTCATCCGGCAGTGTTGCTGACGGCGCCCAGACGAATGACTCCGCATCTACTGATGAATCCACGACGGAATCTCTGGATTCTCCGGATGAGGCTGTCGACGCATCCGAGGATGGGGTCGCTGACGATTTTTCCGATGATGATTTCGACAGCGACCTCGCCGATATGTCCGATATGGAGTCAGCCCTCCAGCAACTGCTCGGCGAGAAAGCAAGCTCCGCCATGCTGCTCACGCGGGTGAGGGACGTGGATGTGCTTGCCGCCTTCGCTGCAATCTGCGACATTGACGCCTATTGCATCGCTGACAAGACCGGCGCCATCGCCATTCTCAAGGATCTTGACGGGCATCATCCCGAGGACGCCGCGCAGGCGCTCACCAAGCTGGTCAATGGCATGAGCGTGGTGCTTGTCGTCAACCGCGCGGGGCATATCGAAGCCCACCAGTGGGTGAATGCCACCCAGGGGGAGTCCTTCCCGCCGCCCATCGTGTTCATGAACTCTCCGGCGCTTGTCGAAGACGTGATGGTCGGTCAGGCCGATGTCACTGACGTTGTCGCCAGCGGTGACTTCACGGTCATCGACACGACGGATCTGAACAAGGCACAGTCGTTCCAGATTCTGCAAAATTTCGCCGACCGCATCAACAAGCGTCAGCATCGTCGCTTCGGATTCGGCTTGCGCCGGCGGTTCTCCAAGAATTCCTCGGAGGATGGCGACGCCGGTACTGCTTCTGGCAACGATTCGAGCAACGGAGACGGTGCGGAAGGCGACGCCAGCGATGACTGAGGCCTAGGCATCGGGCGCGGGTCCGTAGCTTGGAGTGGCGTGGCAGGGGATTTCTGGCATGGGGAATCCACCGCCGGCAATTCCCCATGTGTGTATTGCGTGGCGGGCGGATGTACGATGCACGAATTCATTGACACACGAATCCGTTGACACATGAATCCGTTACAGTGTTAATCAGTTGCCTGCGTCCGACGCCGGCAGGATTCCCATGAAGGAGGATCATGACCTCGATCGTTGTGTTTGATTACGGTTTTGGCAACGTGCGTTCCATGGTGCGCGCAGTGGCGAACCTGGGCGTGGATGTGGAGCTGACATCCGATGTGGACAAGGCCATGGCAGCCGATGGTGTCGTCGTGCCTGGCGTGGGAGCTTTCGCCGCGTGCGTCGAAGGACTGCGCCGCGCCGGTGGCGACGACATGGTCTATGACAGGCTGCGCGAGCGCAAGCCCGTGCTCGGTGTGTGCGTTGGACTGCAGGTCATGTTCGACACCGGTTACGAAGGGGGAGTGCCGGCGGAAGGGCTGGGAGTGCTCGGCGGGTCGGTCCGCCAGCTCAAGGCGCCTGTTGTGCCGCAGATGGGATGGAACACCGTGGACGCTGCCGCTGGTTCGACGCTTCTTGCGGGTGTGGAGCATGAACGCTTCTACTTCGTCCACTCGTATTGCGTCAGCGACCCGACGCCTGAAGGCAGGGTACAGGGGCTTTTCGCCCCCGATGACGAATTCAAGGTGACATGGTGTGACTACGGTTCGTCGCGTTTCGCCGCGGCGGTGGAACGCGGACCACTGTCCATCACGCAATTCCACCCCGAGAAGTCCGCGCAGGCCGGCGCCACGCTGCTGCGCAACTGGGTGGATTCCTTCGCAACCGCGCGGTGATGCGCCGCACCAAGCTGCAATGAAGAAAGCTGTCCAACAGCCGCATAAGAAAGGATTGACATGATCACGTTGCTTCCCGCTGTGGATGTGCGCTATGGAAAGGCCGTGCGCCTGCGTCAGGGAGAATCCGGTTCCGAAACGGACTACGGCAGTCCGCTGGAAGCCGCCCAGACGTGGGTTGATGAAGGTGCGGAATGGATTCACCTCGTCGATCTCGACGCGGCGTTCGGCACAGGCAATAACCGTGACCAGCTGGGGCAGATTGTCGCCACGCTCGGCAGCAAGGTCAAGATTGAGCTGTCCGGCGGAATCCGCGATGACGATTCGCTCAACGCCGCGCTCGAAGCAGGCGCTGCGCGCGTCAACATCGGCACGGCGGCGCTCGAGAACCCCGAGTGGACAGCGCAAGCCATTGCACAATGGGGCGATCGGGTGGCTGTGGGCCTGGATGTGAGGGGTCACACGCTCGCCGCCCGCGGTTGGACGAAGGAAGGCGGTGACCTTTTCGAGACAATCGACATGCTCAACAAGGCCGGTTGCTCCCGCTACGTGGTGACCGATGTGTCCCGTGATGGCATGATGAGCGGCCCCAACTGCGATCTGCTGCGCGAAGTTGCCGACCGCACGGATGCGAAGGTCACGGCATCAGGCGGCATCTCCAGCCTCGAGGACATCCGCAACATCGCTGCGATCGGCGGCAATGTGGACGCTGCGATTCTGGGCAAGTCGCTGTACGCGAAGGCCTTCACGCTGCCGCAGGCCTTGGAAGTCGCCCGCGCCTGACCGGCGTCCGGGCGCTTCATAGGCATTCGAGCGCGGCATGTAGCACATAAATGTGAAGCCACGCTCACCGAATGTTAAAGCGCCCGCAACATTTGCGGAGGAATATAGGCTTTATGAATAAACAGCAAGAGTTCGTCATGCGCACCGTGGAGGAGCGAGACGTCCACTTCATCCGTCTGTGGTTCACCGATGTGCTCGGACAGCTGAAGTCAGTCGCCATCGCGCCTGCGGAACTCGAATCGGCCTTCGAAGAAGGATTGGGCTTCGATGGTTCTGCGGTGGAAGGACTGACGCGCGTGTCGGAAGACGACATGATTGCCAAGCCCGATCCCGCGACCTTCCAGATTCTGCCGTGGCGCGGCGGCCCCCAAGGCACGGCACGCATGTTCTGCGATGTTCTCACGCCTGAAGGTTCGCCCTCGCTCGGCGACCCCCGCTACGTGCTCAAGCGCACGCTCGGCAAGGCGAAAGAAAAGGGCTTCACGTTCTACACGCATCCGGAGATCGAGTTCTACCTGTTCGAAAAGCAGGATGACTTCTCCGTGCCGCCCACGCCCATCGATCAGGGAAGCTATTTCGACCATGTGCCGCGCAGCCCGGGCATGGACTTCCGCCGCGCGACGGTGAACCTTCTCGAGCAAATGGGCATCTCCGTCGAATACTCCCACCATGAGGCGGGTCCCGGACAGAACGAAATCGACCTGCGTTACGCCGATGCATTGGCTACCGCCGACAACATCATGACGTTCCGCACCGTCGTCAAGGAGATTTCGCTGGAACGCGGAATCAGCGCATCGTTCATGCCCAAGCCGATGACCGACCAGCCGGGGTCGGGCATGCACACGCACATGTCGCTGTTCGAAGGCGACGAGAACGCCTTCTATGAAGCCGGTCAGGAATTCAACATGTCCCAGACCGCGCGTCAGTTCGCCGCCGGCATCCTGTACCATGCGGCGGAGATCACCGCGGTATGCGACCAGTACGTCAATTCGTACAAGCGCCTGTGGGGCGGGGCAGAGGCTCCCAGCTACATCTGCTGGGGTCACAACAACCGTTCCGCGCTGCTGCGCATTCCGCAATACAAGCCCGGCAAAGGCAACTCGTCACGCATGGAGTACCGTGCGCTCGATCCTGTCGCCAACCCCTACCTTGCGTATTCGCTGCTGCTGGCGTCCGGCCTTGACGGCATCGACAAGAAAATGGAGCTGGGCGACCCCACGAGCGATGACGTGTGGGAGCTCACGGACGCGGAGCGTCAGGCGATGGGCATCCAGCCGTTGCCGGATTCCCTCGACACCGCGTTGAAGGTCATGGAAAAGTCCGATTTCGTCGCTGACGTGCTCGGCGAGCACGTGTTCGAGTACTTCCTGCGCAACAAGCGTCAGGAATGGAACGAATACAGGCTCCAGGTCACGCCGTACGAACTCAAGAAGTACCTGCCCAGACTGTGACGGCTTCGCGCAATAAGCCAGCCGGACAGCATGAGAGGCATGACGGGCAGGACAGGCGGGATGCGCCGAACGCCTTCGACCGCATCTATGCCGTTGTCCGACAGATTCCGCGGGGGAGGGTCGCCACCTATGGGCAGGTGGCGACCCTCGCCGGCAATCCGCGGTGGAGCCGTGTCGTCGGCTACGCGTTGCATGTGAATCCTGATCCAGCGCACATACCCTGTTACAGGGTCGTCAACCGTTTCGGGCGTGTGTCGGACGCCTTTGCTTTCGGCGGCGGCAACCGGCAGATTGAATTGTTGGAGGCCGAGGGAGTGCCCTGCCATGATGGGGTGGTGGATCTGGGTGCATACCAGTGGCAGGCGTGACCGCTTGGCTGGCGTGATTGGTCGGCTGGCGCGAGTGATTGTTGGCATGATTGAAGTCTGATACAATCACCGCACATGAGCTCACGGAGTATGGGCACGGGCGTGTGCCGCGCATTGCAGGGGATTGAGACGGTGCGTGGCCGAAGGAGGAGATAACCGCATGTATCGCAATGCAGAGCGTTCGCTTACTGCACTTCACAAGGCGTTCGAAACGCTGTTGCTCAGCAAACCCGTGGATCGCATTTCCGTCACGGATGTTGCGACGAAGGCCAATCTGACCCGCAACACGTTCTATTCCTACTATTCGTCCATCGACGACCTCACGCAATCATTCTTCCGTCGGGAACACAAGCTCATCGACCTCATCGAAACGCGCCATCTGGTGTTTGATGCGCGACATCCAGCAGGACTCGTGGCTGCGTGCGCCGAATACATATTCGCCAACAGGCAGCTGTATGCGACGCTGCTTGACAGATACCGCAATTCTCCCAACTACCAGTGGCTGATCTCCACCAAGATCCGCAATGTCTATGACGTGCTCGTCGAGCGCATGGCGCAGCAGAAGATCAAGGTGGAAGAATGCGACAAGCGGTTCGTGTCGTTCACCGTGGTCGTCGGATATTCGCTGATGTACCAGCTGGTGACGGGCGGGCTCGATGTGTCGCAGGAGCAGTTGACGAAATCATATCTGGACATCGTGCAGCCGTATTGCGCCATGCTCACCCAAGAATCGGCGTCGCTCACAGACATCGATCCGCTCATCATGCTGGTGTGTGACATCGACGTCGCCAGGAAGATGGCGACAGATACAACGGCGACAGGCACAATGGCGGCGGATGCGGGGTTTGCGAATCCCGCATCCATCGCCACGGTTCACGGCACGAAGGATGGTCCGGCGGCGGCATAGGCGCGCCATGCAGCGGCCGCAGCCGTTACGCCGTCGCGGCTTTCTTGAGCCTTTTGATGCTCACCGGTTGCGCGGTGCCCAGCTCCTGAGCCCACAACGACACGAGGAACTCCTCATACAACCACCGCACGTGTTCGGCACGGTCATACGCCGCATCCCTGGCAGCTCCCGCAGGCATGGCATCCGCAGCCTGGGAGCACGAAGCCACAATGTCGTGCGCCTCCTGCGCCTGCCATGCCCATGCCACATCACGGTCCTTGTTGGCCTTCGCCTTGTCCAGCCGGTATTCATCCGCATGCAGATAGCGTTCGATGCTACCCAGCGCATACGGCGGCGCGGCTGCGACGAAACCGTCGAAGACAAGGGACGCCACATGGTCACGAATCCACTGCAACGTGGCCAGCAACGGAAGGGATGCAGGGCCTGAGACGGCCTTATCAACCTCAGCCTGGCGCTTGACGATGGCGATCACATCGTGAGCCACCGCATACACGGTGTCTTCGTAGATATCCGTCACGGATTGCACGGCATCGGCAAGCTGGGCATCGTCCTTGCAGTCGGCGACATTCGGCAGCAGACGCTTGACGGCAGCCATCTGGATGTCTTCGACAAGGGCGGCGGTGGACTTGTACGGCGCCGCGGCGAGCATGAGCGCCTCGCCGCCCAGCCATCGCGACGACACCCGTTCGCTTGGCAATCGCACAGCGTCGAGCGCGGCCTCCCAGAGCATGTTCTGGCGGGATTTCATGGTGGCGCCCGCCTTGTGAAGAAGGTTCGCCTTCTCGACCACCAAGCCGTTGTCGCCAGCCTGGGACGCCTGCTTCGTGATGGATGCGCGCGCTGATTCCACGGCTTCGCGTTCGAATCTCTTTTGCAACTCGATCAGGCTCTTCGACGTGCCGAGCACTGTTGGCGCATGGCGTTTGCCGCCACCATGGCGGTGACGCCCGCCTCCACGGGGAGCATCCGCCTCCACGCTGAACGTGAGGCGAAGATGACGGGGCATGCGCTCCCAGCGTTCCGTGGTCCACACCTGAGGATGCAATTGCGCACCGACCACCGCGATGGCAGCCTGTGTGAACGCTTTCTCGAACGAAGGGACCGCGCTCGCGGCATCCAGCGCGTCGCCATCATGCGGTGTCACGGAACCAGGCAGCACCGGATACGTGGCATCCAGCCATGCGCGGATCTTGGCAGCGGTGTCAGGCGCGGGCACGAATTGGACGCGCAACGCCTTGGGGAGCGACTTGATCGTCGCCACGATCAGATCGTTGAGAAATCCGGGGACGGTCCAAGTGAACTGCTCGGGATTGAGACGGGAGAGCATACTCAGCGGAATGTGCACCGTGATGCCATCCGCTTCGGAATGCGGGTCGTAGACGTATGACAGCGGCAGACGTATCTCACGCCCGTCCGTGCCCCGCGTCGACCACTGGTCAGGGTAATCATCGAGGTCCGTGTCATCGGAATCCGCCAAACGGCGCACCTTCGATGCGTCGAAATCCAGCAGATGCGGATTGTCGTCATGATGCGTGCGCCACCATGATCCCAACGCCGCCACGCTCGTCGCCTCGGCAGGCAACACGGAATCGTAGAACTCCACCAGGTCCTCGTCATCCACGGCGTCAACGACCCGTCGCGTGCGGTTCGTCTCTTCGTCGGCGGCGCTCACCACCTGCCGATTGCGTTCGATGAACGAGTCGAACGGGAAACGTTCGTGGATATCGCCTTCCACCAAGCCTTGGCGGATGAGGAACATGCGTGCCTGAGCCGGATTGATGCGCGCCCATTGCACGGTGCGTCCCTGCACAATCGGCAGACCATAGAGCAGAACCGTGCTGGACGCCACGGCGGCGCCTGCCGATCCCGACCAATGCGGCTCGGCGTAGGTGGTGCGCGCCAAGTCCCCCGCCAAAGACTCAGCCCACGCCGGGTCGATCGCCGCCGCGGAACGCGCCCACAGGCGGCTGGTCTCCACAAGCTCGCCGGCCATCACCCACGAAGGCGTGGACTTGGCGACGGCGCTCGCCGGGAACAGCCCGAAATGCACGCCGCGCGCGCCTTGATAATCGTTCTTGGAAGCCTTCGCCGCTTTCTTCATCGCGCGGGCGCGGGCCGCGCCATGCAAACCGGCGAATTGCGACGCCTTGGGGTCGCGCACGACCTGCATGCCGATGTTGGACAGCAATCCGGACAGCATGGATTGGTGGATGCTGTCGCCGTCCCACGAGCAGGCAAGGCTGTGAGCGCCCTGCTGATCCATCGGCAGCCGGGTGACGGAAGCATCGGGGCGTTCGGCAGGCGTGGGTTCCCCCACCGTGAAATGCAACTGCGCGCACATCTGGCGCAGCTGGGAATACAGATCATGCCACTGGCGCATGCGCAGATAGTTCATGAACTCGACCTTGCACCGGCGGCGCAACGCGGAATTAGACGGTTCGCCTCCCGCTTGCCAGAACGAATCCCAGATGTTGAGGGCGGTGAGGAAGTCCGAGGTGGCATCCGCATAACGGTTATGGATGCGATCGGCTTCATCGCGCTTGTCCTCGGGGCGTTCACGGGGGTCTTGCAGGCTCATGAACGCGACGATCACCAATACGTCCGCCAATACGTCCGCAGTGGCGTGGCGCGCCGCTTCGATGACCATGCGGCCGAGTCGCACATCCACAGGAAGCCGGGACAGTTGCCGGCCGATTGCGGTGAGCCGCACGTCGGCGCCACGCGAGGATCCTGTTTCGCCGTTGTTGCGGTCGCGACGGGGACGTCGATGACCGCGACTGATGGCTCCCAGCTCCGTCAGTTCGTTGAAACCATCCGACACGGCTTTCATGTCGGGAGGGTCGATGAATCCGAAATCCGTCACATCCCGAGCCGTGGACGCCACGCCGACGGCGAGCATCTGCAACACGACCGCGCCCAGCGACGTGCGCAGGATCTCCGGGTCAGTGAAGCGGGGGCGCGTCTCGTAATCGTCATGCGCATACAGGCGGATCGCAATGCCGTCCGCCACGCGGCCGCATCGGCCGGCGCGCTGGTCGGCGCTTGCTTGCGAAATCGGTTCGATGGGCAGACGCTGCACTTTTGCGGTTTTCGAATACCGCGAAATGCGTGCCAGGCCAGGATCCACCACGTAGCGGATCGACGGCACGGTGAGCGACGTCTCCGCAACGTTCGTGGCGAGGATGATGCGCTGATGCGCATGCGCTTCGAACACGCGATGTTGTTCCTTGGCGGACAACCGTGCGAAAAGCGGCACGATCTCCAAGGCATCCGGTCGCCGCATGTCGCTGGCGCGCGGACCGAAATGGCGGCGCAACGCGGTTTCATAATCGCGTATGTCGCGCTCGCCGGCTGCGAACACGAGGATGTCCCTCGGACCGGTCACGTGCGTGGACCGGATCACCAGTTCCGCGCAGGCGCGCGCAACGGCGGTGGGCACATCCATGTCGGTGTCGTCCCAGTCGTCAGGGTCGTCCGGATTGCGGACGGCGTCCTGGAATCCCGGCACGCTGCGCATGAGCGCAGGCGGCGCTCCCAAGGGCTCGTAGACGATTTGCACCGGGTACGTCCTGCCGGAGACCTCGATGACAGGGACCTCGTGGTGCAACGCTTGCGAAAAATGCTTGCGGAATTTCTCCGAATCGATGGTGGCGGACGTGATGATGAGCTTCAGGTCGCGGCGGCGGGGGAGGAGCGCCGTGAGGTATCCCAGCAGGAAGTCGATGTTGAGGCTGCGTTCGTGCGCCTCGTCAATCATGATCGTGTCGTACGCCGACAGTTCGGGGTCGCGCTGGATTTGCGCGAGCAAAATGCCGTCGGTCGCCACCACTAGGCGCGTGGCGGGCGAGCTTTCGTCGGTGAAGCGCACACGGAAGCCGATCTGGTCGCCCAAACGCGTGCCGGTCTCTTGCGCGATGCGCTCCGCCACAGTGCGAGCGGCGATGCGTCGCGGCTGCGTGAGCATGATCTTGCGGCCATGCGTGCCACGGCCTTCTTCCAACAGAATCTTGGGAATCTGGGTGGTCTTGCCCGATCCGGTCTGGCCGGAGACGATGACGACCTGCGACGAGCGCACGGCGCGGGCAATGGAATCTCGGGCTTCGCTGACGGGAAGTTCAGCAGGGTATTCGAATCGCATCATGGGCAGGCATCACCGCTTAGCGTGCGCGCACGATTTCGATGACGCGATACCCTTTGCTCGACGCATTCTTGGAAACCGCGAAGCTGTGCTCGCCACACTGGCTGTCCAAGGCCTGCTGCAGCCACGGTATGAGGGAATCCGCCCCCAGATTGCGCTGTACGACCAGATACGCCCTGCCGCCCACCGTGAGGCGCACGAGCCATTGCATGAGCAGCTCGTGGAGAGCGTCCTTGCCGATGCGAATCGGAGGATTCGACCACATGAGGTCGAAACGAACATCCTGCGGCACGGCATCCGCGGCGCACACCCGCACATTGGCGCAGCCGTTGCGCTCGGCGTTGCTGCGCGTGAGGTCGAGCGCGCGTTCGTTCACATCCACGGCCCACACGTCGGCATGGGGGGATTCCAGCGCCAGTGCGACGGTGATCGGACCCCAGCCGCAGCCAAGGTCAAGGAACGTGCCGTGCGCCGGAGGCTGCGGCGCATGCTTGAGCAGCACGCGTGTGCCCAGGTCAAGCCTGTCGGTCGAAAACACGCCGTTCGACACATCCATCGGCACGTCCCGGCCGCGCAATGTGACGGTGAGCGTGCGGCGCACGTCCTCGGTGGTGGGGGCGCCTGCGAAATACTGGGTGGCGCGACCTGCCGGAGCCTGCTCTGCGGGGGCGTGGTCCTCGGCCGGGGCGCTGATAGGGGAATCGGGCGACGTCTGGGGGCGGCGGCGTTGGTATCGTGCCGCCCTGTGTGCTGCTCGGCTGTCAAAGGGATTGGGCTTGCGGCGGCGCTGGTGAATCATGGCACTCCTTGTTCTGTCTACTGACTTGATGATAATGAGGGAACTAAACACCGCGCCTGCGTTCGCCGTGGCGGGGCGGTGATTCCCGTGACGGCGACAGTGAGAAGGGCATGCACACGACGCAGCATTCGCAGCATTCAGCATCCTCGGCATTCGAATCATCCGCATCCGAATCATCCACAGGGAACGGCTCAGCATTAGCGGAGGGCGGTGCGCGGCCAGAGCGTTCCGTGCATGGCCATGCGCCGGTGCGCATAGACAGTCCGTCGCAGACGTTGGATTCCTCTCGTTCCGATGTGCTGGATCTGCCCGCTGCGGCGCCTTCGCATACAGCGGGATCGCTGGAATGGGAGGAGCGCGAAAGCCGCAACCAGCTCAAGCATGTGGCCGGTCTGGGCGAGCTGCAAGACGTCACCGAAGTGGAATACCGCAAGGTGCGTCTGGAAAGGGTCGTGCTCGTGGGCGTGTGGTCGAGCCTGGAGACGACGCAAAGCGCCGCGGAGGAATCGTTGAGGGAACTGGCTGCGCTCGCCGACACCGCCGGTGCCCAAGTCGTGGACGGCGTGCTCCAGCATCGTCTCAAGCCGGACGCCGCCACATACCTCGGTTCAGGCAAGGCCAAGCAACTGGCGGCGATTGTCGCCGAGCACGACGCCGACACGATCATCGTGGATGCCGACCTGCCGCCGTCCCAGCGCCGTGGCCTTGAGGACGTCACGAAAGTCAAGGTCGTGGACCGCACCGCGGTGATTCTCGACATCTTCGCCCAGCACGCCACCAGTCGTGAAGGCAAAGCGCAGGTGGAGCTCGCCCAGCTCGAATACATGCTCCCGCGTCTGCGCGGCTGGGGTGGGTCGCTGTCACGTCAGGCGGGCGGCCAGGCGGCCGGCCAGAACGGCGGCATCGGTTCGCGTGGCCCTGGCGAGACGAAAATCGAAATGGACCGGCGCGTCATTCGCACGCGTATGGCGCATTTGCGCCGGCAGATCGCCCAGATGGCGCCGTCGCGCGAGGTCAAACGCGGTTCGCGCCGCCGTCTCGGACTGCCCACCGTCGCCGTCGTCGGCTACACGAACGCGGGCAAATCCTCGCTCATCAACCGGCTCACCGGCTCCAGCGAAATGGTGCACAACGCGCTGTTCGCCACGCTTGACACCGCGGTGCGGCGCACAAAAGCGGCGGATGGGCGCGTCTACATGTATGTCGACACCGTCGGATTCGTGCGTCGCCTTCCCACGCAGCTCGTCGAAGCGTTCAAATCCACGCTTGAAGAAGTCGCGGACGCCGAGCTCATCGTGCATGTTGTCGACGGATCGCATCCGGACCCATTCGGTCAGATCGAAGCTGTCAACGACGTGCTGGGAAGCATCGACGGGGTGGCGCAGATCCCCGTCATCATGGTGTTCAACAAGGCCGACCGCATGGATCCGCGCATGAGGGAACGCATCCTGGGGCTCATGCCCCAGGCGCATATCGTCTCCGCTGCCACCGGGGAAGGCGTGGACGGATTGGTGCGCGCCGTGGAGGCGCAGTTGCCCAAGCCGGGCGTGCACGTGGAAGCCGTCGTGCCATACACGGCGGGTGCGCTCATGTCGCAGGTGCGTGAATTCGGGCATGTTGAGAAGGCCGATTACGAAGCCGACGGCGTGCACATCTCGGCGGATGTGGATTCGCGCCTTGCGGCGGCGATCATGGAGGCGGAGGATGCGGCGACGGCCGAGCGGCGTGTGTGAACGCTACGGTGGTCGCGATTCGTAAACCGTTGCGCCATGCCGCGTGTATCGTCACACCGTCGCAATATATTGAAGATGTATTGAACACGATTCAAGAAAGCTCTCCTGCGTCTGTTGAAACGATTGACTTTCCAACGACCGCGACGCAGGAAGCGTTGGAGGAAGAGTAGCTTATGGCCAATTCACCCATTCGCCCCACGAAGCTTGCGATTATCGGTGCCGGCGCCGTTGGTTCCACTACGGCTTTTGCCGCTGCGCAGCGTGGTGTCGCCCGTCAGATCGTGCTTGAGGACATCAACCTCAAGCGCGTCGAGGCCGAAGTGCTCGACATGCAGCATGGCTCCAGCTTCTATCCGACCGTTTCTATCGACGGTTCCGATGACGTGGAGATCTGCCGCGACGCCGACGTTGTGATCATCACCGCTGGCGCACGCCAGAAGCCTGGCCAGTCTCGTCTGGACCTTGCCGGCGCGACGATCAGCATCATGAAGTCCATCATCCCCAGCGTGCTCAAGGTCGCCCCGAACGCAATCTACGTGCTCGTCACCAACCCTGTTGACATCGTCACGCATGTGTCGATGAAGCTGTCCGGCCTGCCGGCAAACCAGATGTTCGGCTCCGGCACGAACTTGGATTCCGCTCGTCTGCGCTTCCTCATCGCGCAGCAGACCGGCGTCAATGTCAAGAACGTGCACGCGTATATCGCTGGCGAGCATGGCGATTCCGAGGTGCCGCTGTGGTCCTCCGCCACGATTGGTGGCGTGCCGATGCTCGACTGGAAGCCGCTCGAGGGTCACGAGCCCCTGACCGCGCAGGTGCGCGAGGACATCCATCAGGCGGTCAAGAACGCCGCGTAC
>CAYVHC010000015.1:0-23482 GCA_964451025.1 uncultured Bifidobacteriaceae bacterium | reverse complement strand
ATGCGCTGCGCCACGGTGTCGGCACGGGGCGACAGCCTCTCATGCGGCAGCGTCTCCCATGCATCAAGCACCGCCACGTCGCGCGGATTGCCGTCATACCACGAGCGGATGGCTCCGGCGGTGTCCTCGGCGTCGCGTCCGGACGGCACGACGAGCACGACTTGGCCTGACGTCGCCCGTGCCGCGGCGATTGCGGGGCGCATGCCTTCGGG
Organism: uncultured Bifidobacteriaceae bacterium; assembly: GCA_964451025.1. Classification (GTDB taxonomy): domain Bacteria; phylum Actinomycetota; class Actinomycetes; order Actinomycetales; family Bifidobacteriaceae; genus Pseudoscardovia. The sequence continues at coordinate 23,270 of CAYVHC010000015.1, read as the reverse complement.
AGCGTCGACGATGATGCTGTCGCCGTCGCTGACGCCTTGTTTCAACGAATGCGCGGCACCGCTGACCAGGGATGCGTAGGCGGCGTCGCCATCGAGCAACGGCAGCAGCGGGGCAAGCGAACCATCGAGACGAATCTGTGTGCGCTTGGAATCCGTCCGCCGTACGCCACCTTGGGAGGTAGCTCCAGAAACACGGGAAGCGCTAGAGGTGCCAGAAGCACGAGAAGCATCAGCGGCCATTGAAATGCTCCTGCGCGGCTGTCAAGCCGTCGATGGCGATGGTTTCCGCGGCATCCGCGCCATCGGCGAGGAATTCCTCCAGCTGCTTGCGCTGGGATGGCGCGAAACCGCCGAGCACCCAGTCGATTGTGTTCTGATGGGCGTTCGCACCGCGCGCTGCATGCCCCACACCCAAGCGCACACGGTAATACTTGTTGGTGCCCAGTGACCGGTCGATGGACTTGATGCCGTTGTGCCCGCCCGCGGAACCGCCGGTCTTGACCTTGATGCGGCCAAATTCGAGGTCCATGTCGTCATGGATCACGATGACATGCTCGGAAGGGATGTTGTAATACGCGCAGATGGAGGCGACCGCGTTGCCGGAATCGTTCATGTAGGTCAGTGGCTTGGCGAGGAAGAACTTGCGCGAGGTGCCGCCCAGGTTCATCACGCCCTTGCCCAGCATCGCCAGTCCCTTGTGGTCCGAGAAGCTCACATCCCAGCGTTGCGCGAGCACGTCGGCACACATAAAGCCCATGTTGTGCCGCGTTCCTTCGTACTTCTTGCCGGGATTGCCCAGTCCAGCCACCAACCAGAAATCAGATGCCATGCCGCTCCGCCTTCGCTCCTGTGGACCGATGATGCCTCGATCAACTCATTCATTCGCTTCGAGATAACTCTGAAGGCTCGACTTTAGCAAGGTTTCTCACCCACGGTGAAACGGCCACGCGCGCCCGGCGAGACGGCCATCCGCTCATCCAGCAACAGGCACGCGCACCGGCTCGGCATCGCCCACGATGGGCACACCAAGCTTGGCAGGGAGCCCTTCAAGCTCGCCGGCCACGTCCTCTCCTCTGCCGGCGGCACCGGCGGCGAGCGCACGGTCGAGGTCGGCGATGAGGTCCCGCACGTCCTCGATGCCGATGGACAGGCGGATCAAACCGTCGGTGATGCCCACCTTGAGGCGTTCGGCGCGGGGAAGTTCGAAATGCGTCATGCGGCTGGGCAGTTCGGCGAGGGATTCGACGGCTCCCAGCGAGACGGCGAGGCGGAAGAGACGGAATGCATTGAGCACGACCACCGGGTCGATGAGGGATTCATCGACTTCGAACGAGAGCACGCCGCCGAATCCGCGCAATTCGCGTGCCGCCAGCTCATGGCCGGGATCCGATTCAAGGCCCGGGTAGTGCACGGCGGTCACGCCGGGATGCGCCTGCAGATGCTCGGCGATTTTCTGCGCGTTGTCCTGCTGGCGGTCGATGCGCAGGGCGAGCGTCTGGATGCCGCGGCGCACTGCATCGGATTCCTGCGGCGGCAGCACGCCACCCAGGCGGTTCTGCGCGTAATACAGACGGTTGGCGAGGTCCTCGCATCCCGTCACCGCCACGCCGGCGATCACATCGGAATGCCCGGCGAGATACTTGGTTGCCGAATGCAGCACGATGTCCGCCCCCAAGTCGAGGGGGTTCTGCAAATACGGCGAAACGAACGTGTTGTCGACGATCGAGATGGCGCCGGCCTCATGCGCCAGCCGGGACAATGCCTCGACGTCATTGACCTTGAGCAAGGGGTTCGTGAGGGTTTCGAAATACAAGGCCTTCGCATCGGGCTGCGCAAGCGCCTCACGCACCGCTTCGAAATCTTGCGTGTTCACGACAGTGAACTGCAGCCCCCATCTGCGGAAGAACTCGTTGACCTGAGAGTAAGTGCCACCGTATATATTGTCGCCCACGACGATGCGCTCGCCGGGCTTGAAGATTGACAGCGCCGCATGGATGGCGGCAAGCCCCGAGGCGAATGCGAAACCGCGCACGCCATGCTCGAGCTGTGCCACCTGCCGTTCGAGGAATTCGCGGGTGGGGTTTCCCGATCGCGCGTAATCCCAGTGGGGCATGGACTCCACCGATTCGAAGGCAAATGTCGATGAATTGTAGATGGGCGGGTTCACGGCGCCTGTGTTGTTGTCGTTGACGGGAACCCCGTGGACAAGCTGCGTGGCGAAATATGACATGATGCACCTCCTCGGTGGTGTAAAGCGCAGCATGCGACGCGCTGCGCGATCGTCCTGCTCCGGCTTGTGCCGTCGCATGGCTCCACCCTAAGGCGCCGCGCCGCCGGCAATGGCGGCGTGGCTATGCACAATATTGATGGACGGTTATCAATGACTGACGTTTATCAACGCCGCGAGGAAATTTTCGGCGAACCGTTCCGAATCCGCATCAACCGCCACATGCACCCGCACAACATCGTCTTCGGCGACCAGCCGCGCCAATCCCATCGGATCGCCCACCGTGCGCCCGCGCACACCATGGCCGTCCCCTGTGGCCAGCTGCACTTTCATCGGCAGGTCGATTGTGCACACCAGGGTGGGATCGAGCGCGACCGCCGCCGCCAACGGGTCATGCAACGGCGCACCGAGGGCGAACTGCGGGTCGACGCTCGCATTCGCCTCGATCATCACCGACATGATGTCGGCAAGGAAGTCTGTTTGCGCAGTACCGACCCTGCGCACGGCGTCGCGCATCGCCGGCGTGCACAGGCATCGATGCGTCGCATCGAGCCCGACGAGCGTCACGTCAGCGCCGGAACGCATCACGAAGTCCGCCGCCTCAGGATCCTGGATGATGTTGGTCTCGGACGTGAGGTCATAGCAATTGCCCTGTTGGAGGAAGGCGCCGCCCATGGCGACGATGCGCAGGTGGTGCGCGATCTCGGGGTCGCGGCGAATCGCTTCGGCGGCGTCGGTGAGCGGGCCGGTCGCGACGAGGGTGAGGTCATCGCCCCACGTGCGGGCGGCGGCGATGATGGCATCCACACCACCGCCACCCCCTGCCGGCTCGGCATCGGCGGGAATCGTAGGAGCGTCCTGTGCCGGCAGATACCCGCCGTACGATACGACCGTGGTGCGGGCGGCGCGAGCCGTGGCGTCTGCCGAATGCACCAGCGCCGCGTCAGGCAACGCCTCACCGGCGTGCTTCATGGCGGCGCGCAGATGAGCGGCACGCTGCGCGGCAACCGGAGCACCGGCCGGCAGGTAATCATCGACGTCCAAGCCGCCCAATCCATTAAATCCATGGAAATGTGCGCAGGCGGCGTCAGGCACGAAGCAATCGGCCCACGATGGGGCTCGGCTGCCCGCATACACGGGAACCGCATCCACACCCAGCAGCCGCAGCACATCACGCGTGTTGCGCTCAGCCTGGGATTGCGCCACGTTGCCATAGGTCGCCACAACGCCGATCAGCCTGTTCCGGGCAGCGCCGAACAGCACCGCCAGCGCCAGCGCATCGTCCACGCCGGTGTCGGCATCCATCAGGATGGGCCCGGCCGGCCTCACGCCGCCGTCCGCCGTCAGGTTCCTCATAGCTGGCTCGCCGGCTGCGGGTCAGCGAGGTAATCGTCGGTCGCCAGCTGCTTGACCTGCGGATCGGCGCTCACAGAATCGCCGTTCGCATCGGTGTAGGTGCCCGCCTGCGAGAGGAAGTCGAGGTACTTCTGCACGCCGTCGTAATCGATGTCACCGATGCGGGCGGTGCCGGCGACAATGGCGTCATGGTCGCCCCAATACCGCCCTTCGACGATAGTGTTCATGCTTTTCTTGACGAACGCTTCATCAAGGTTGGCGTCCGCAGCGCCTGTGACGAGGATACTCGCCGCGTCGTCGGGATTGGCGTAGGCGTATTCGTATCCGCGCTGCGTCGCCTGCACGAACGCCTTCACGAGGTCGGGGTCGGACGAGATCGTGGAATTGGACGTGATGACGCCAATTGAATCCGCGTTGCCAGGGATTCCGTAGTCAGGTTCCTTGAAGCAGGTGAGCTGGGGGCCGTTCATCTCGGCCTGCACGCCTTCCCACGTGGCGTAGAACCCGCCGAAGTCAGCCTGGCCGCTGCCCAGCGTCTGGAATGTGGACGTGCCCACGGTCACTTTGTCGAACGTGCCTTGGCCGCCGTCATTGCGAATCATGGCCTTGATGACGGCATCGTCCTCATTGGAACCGAACGTGGCGAAGGTCTTGCCGTCGAGGTCCTTGGGGCGGGTGATGGAGTTGTTGGAAGCGAGCGCGCACCAGATGGCGCTTGGCTTCTGCTGCACTTGGAGCACTTCGGTGAGGTTTGCTCCCTTGACGCTGTAATCGGCGACGTTCGTGAGGTTCGACAGCGCGAAATCCGCCTGTCCGTTCTGCACCGCCTGCTCGGCACCCGCCTGGGAGACGGCGATGATGTCGACGTCGAGGCCAGCCTGGGCGAAATATCCGCGGTCCTTGGCGACGTACACGCCGATGTGGTTGGTGTCAGGCGCCCACGACAGCATGAACGTGACTTTGCGCAAGCCGGATGAGCTTGATGATGCGTCCGTGGTGCCCGAACCCGAGCAGCCGGATGTCAAGGCGAGGGCGGTGACGGCAAGCGCCGCGGCGAATCCGCGGGCGGCGCGACGGATGATGCCGCTCAGGCGGATGCGAGCGGTGCGATTGGAATGGGCGTGATTGCCAGTGGTAGTAATGTGACTGGGCATGAAAGAAGGCATTCCCTGGTTCCTCTGATTGATGGATTCGCTTCCTCTGGGATGCGCCTGGGCCGGTCAGAGAAAGCGGCAGGGACCGGGAGCGCCGGCAACGCCCCCGCTGAGCCCGTCAAGCCCTTCGCTTTCCAAGCATCGAGCGGTTTGCCACACGTTGTCGTCAGTCACTATAGCGCAACCGCCCGCCGCACGGGTGGGTCGCCGCAGTCGTCACGCGGCACGAGCCCGACATGCTTGTGGGCGCAACACCGGCCGCACACGCGGGCGACACATGCGCCGCCCGCCCCGGCATGCCCGTGATCGTGCCCCACGCTATCATGGAGGCATCCGGTGCTTCGGCACTGCTGGGGCCGGTCGGAGCGGGACTCCTCACCTTACCCGCCACGCGGCCCGGAAAGGTGTTCTTGTGACGGTTCGTGCCCATTCTTCTTCCGCGGCATCCTCTGCCGTGCCCTCAGCTGCATCCTCTGCAGCATCATCCGCGGTCTCGCCCGCTGATTCTCCCACGGCATCCGCACCATCCCGCCGCTCGCGCCGCATCCAGCAGCGTCTGACGCGGGCCACGACCACCATCATCACCGGCGTCGTGATCCTCATCGTCTGGCAGATATGGACGGATGTAGCGCATGTGCCGTCCACCCTCATGCCCTCCCCCATTGCCATCGCACAGGCTGCCGGCACGTCATGGCGCACGCTGCGGCCGGCGCTGCAAATCACCGGCGCGGAAGGCATCATCGGCTTCATCATCGCCATCGCGGCAGGCATTGCGCTGGGCGTGGGATTCCACTGCTCGCGTCTGCTCCACGCCACACTGCTGCCGTATCTCACCGCAGCGCAGACGCTGCCGCTTATCGCCATCGCCCCGATGTTCCTCATCTGGTTTGGATTTGAACCCACGGGCAAGGTGGTGCTGGTGGCGATCTTCGACCTGTTCCCTGTGGCGGTGCAGACAGTGCGCGGATTGGATTCGGTGCCGCGATTCTACGAGGACGTGGCGCTCACCTGCGGCGCAAGCCCCGCGTGGACGCTGTGGCATGTCAAGCTGCGCGTCGCCGCACGGCAGATTTTCGGCGGCATCCGCATCAGCGCCGCCTACACGCTCTCCACAGCGACGACCGCCGAATACATGGGAGCGCGCAAAGGCCTGGGCATCTGGCTACAGATGGCCTATAACTCGTTCCGCACGCCGCTCATCTTCGTGGCGGCGTTCGCCATCATCATCGCCACGGGGATCCTGCTGTTGCTCGTGGATGGCGTGGAGCTGGCGTTGCTGGGCAATCCGGAAGACGACGACCTCTCATAACCCGCTGTCAGCCGCCAACCGCGCGGCTGACAGCCTCCAACCGCCAGCCGCCAGTCACACGGGCATCAGACGAGGTTTTTGTACCAATACGCCACGTCGAGCGCCACTCCGTTGTTCACCACACCGCCGGGAAGGACTCCGAAGCGGGTGAAGCCGAACTTGCGCATCAGCGCCGTGGAGCCTTCGTTGCGGGTGAAGACAACGCTCACCGCCATGCGGTACCCGCGGCTGCGGGCGGCGTCGAGCAGCCAGCGCACGAGGACGGTGCCCGCGCCCTTGCCCCGCCAGTATTGACCGATGTAGTAGCTGAGCTCCACGACGCCGTCATAGCCGGCGCGCGGCCGGTAACGGCTCAGCGATCCGAAACCGATGACCGCCCCATTGCAGGTGATGACGACCACCGGATACTGCGAGCGCGGCTGATGCGACCCCATCCAATCGATGCGCTGCTCGAATGTGCGCTCGTCCACATCGCTCGTGGCGTCGCCTTGGCGTATCGCCTGGTTGTAGATGGACGTGATGGAGTGCATGTCGCCCACACGCGCGTCGCGCACATCATAAGCCGCTGCGTCTGCAGGCAGGCGTCCGCCACCACGGCGCGCGGCCGCAGCCTCGTGCGCGGCACCGTACTGGGCGCCAGACGTATCGGCGCGGCGCCCCTCGGTTTCGTTCAGCTCATCGCTGTCATTGCTGCTCATGGAGCTTCGATTCCTCGTCGGTCGCCTTCGCCAAGGCGTCCTTGAGTTTCTTCTGGGCGTCCCCATACGCTGACCAATCGCCGTTCTTCATCGCCTGGTCGGCGTCGTTCAGGGCCTTGTTGGCGTCGTCGAGGGCCTGCTTCAACGCGGTGTCCGACTGGGCGGTGCCTGTGGAGGAACCGGTTGACGGGCTGGCGGATGCCCCAGCGGAGGCACTGGCAGATGGGCTGGAGCTACTGTCCGAACCGCTGCCCGACGAATCGCCGCCGTTAGTGTCGCCGCCTGTGGAGCCGCCTGACGAATCACCGCCCAGCGATCCGTTGTTCGCTGTCGTCGCCTTGTCGGCGTCTCCTGCCGTCGCGCCGGAATCACCGCCGAACACTTGGTCAAGCGCTTCGTCCAGCGTGTCGGCGAATCCGACCTGGTCTCCGAATGCCACGAGCACCTTCTTGAGCAGCGGGTAGCTGGTGGTGCCGTTGGATTTCACGTACACCGGTTGCACGTACACCAGGCCGCCGCCGATGGGCAGGGTGAGCAGGTTGCCGCGGTCCACCACGGTGTCGCCCTGCTGCAGCAGGTTGAGTTCCTTCGAGACGGTGGCGTTGGCGTTGAAGTTGTTTTGCGCTTGTCCCGGTCCTGGCACATTGGAGTTCTTGGGTAGCTCAAGCAATCGCAGCGTGCCGTAACGCGACCCCACGGTGCCCGCCTGGTCGCCTGCATCGGAGTCGACGCTGAGGAATCCGGTGAGGATCTCCCTCGTGGACGTGCCTGCGGGGATGTAGGTGCTGGTGAGCGAGAACGTGGGCTCGCTCATGCCTTCGGTCTGAAGGGTGAGGTAGTAGGGCGGCTGGAGCACGCCTTCGGCCTTCTGCGCGTCGGATTCCGTCGGATCGGTCGGCACCTGCCAGAAATCCTCACCGGAGAAGAACTCACTGGCATCGGTCACATGGTATTTGGCCAGCAGCGAGCGCTGCACCTTGAACATGCCCTCGGGGTAACGCAAGTGGCTCATCAGGTCGCCGCTGATGTCGCTGATCGACTTGTATTGGCCGGGGAATATGCCTTCCCACGCCTTGAGCACCGGGTCGGAGGGATCCCAGGCATACAGGTCCACATGGCCGTCATAGGCGTCCACGACCGCTTTGACGGAGTTGCGCATGTAATTGACGGTCTCCGACTGCAAGGACTTGACGGTGCTGGAATCCTCCGTCACTGAATCCTTCGTGATGGATGCCAAGTCCACGCTCTGGCTGTAGGGGTAGTCGTCGGAGGTGGTGTAGGCGTCGACGATCCACTTGACGCGCCCGTCCACGACCGCCGGATACACGCGTCCGTCCAGCGTGAGGTAGGGCGCGACCTTGCGCACGCGTTGTGACGGATCGCGGTAATACAGGATCTGCGACGCGGGGTTGACGCGGTCGGAGAAGAAAATCTGGTCGGTGCCGAAACGCATCGAATACAGCAGCTTCGTCAACGGGTTGCTCACCTTGGGGCCGCCGTTGCCTTGGAAGGTGGTCGTGACGCCGGATGATCCGGACGGATAGTCGAACTCCCAGCTGTTGGCGCTGTCGGAACCGACGATCGAATAGTCCGGCGCATTGGGCGAGAAATAGATGCGCGGCTCGTAGCTCTCCTGGGTGGTGAGGGCGCCGGTGGTGGGGATGTTCGATTCAAAGAAGCTGGGCTGGCCGTCCGCGGTGATCTTGTTGCCGTATGCCGCCACAACGCCGTAGCCGTGTGTGTAGACGGTGTGGTCGTTGACCCAGTTGCGGTTGTCGTTGCCGTCGAGATTGAGCTCACGGGCGGCAATCACGGTGTCCTGGCTCGTGCCGTTGATCGTGTATTTGTCGATGGACAGCGTGTCGGCGAACGTGTAGTACTGCTTGGATTGCTGCAGCTGTTTGAACGTGGGTGAGACGACCTGCGGGTCGAGCAGGCGGATCTGCGCGGTGGTCTCCGCGTCCTGCGACAGGGCACCTGTCTTCGCCTGGGTGGAGGCGTCGTAGTCGTTCACTTCGATGTTTTGCAAGCCGTAGGCGTAGCGCGTGGCATCGATGTTGCGCTGGATGTAGGGGGATTCCAGCTCCTGCGCGTTCGGGTTCACGCGGAACCGCGAGAGGACCGCCGGGTATGCCGCGCCTCCGATCATGGAGACGACCACGAGCACGGCGATCACCACGAGCGGCATGCGCCACGATTGCAGCGCCTCGCCTGCCGTGGTGTAGACGGCACCGCCGCGGAACGCCTTGGAGGTCATGACCCACACGCCCAGCGCGATGCCGGAGACAAGGAACAGAACCGCCATGATGAAGTCCATGGGGATTGTGGCATGCACCGTCGTGTAGGATGCGCCGTCGGTGCGGGAACCGGCATCGGTGAAATGCGAGAAACCGGCGAGCGTCTGATTGGCGGCGAGCGCCAGGCCGCACAGGATGAGCCATGCGCCGACCTGACGGCGCGCCTTGGCGGTGAAGTCGAACACTCCCCTGCCGTGCGTGGGCAGTGTGAAGCGGATACCGCCTACGGCAATGTGCATGGCAACACTCACTACGAGCCCCAGAAGCATGAGCGCCACGAGGGCGGATGCCAGCAGCCTCAGTCCTGGCAGCATGAACACATAGAATCCGCTGTCGATGCCAAACTGCGGGTCGCGTGTGCCGAAGCTTTGGTTGTGGAACAGCAGCAGGATCTGCGCCCATTGCGAGAAGACCCGGGAGCCGATCGCAATGGCGACGATGATGGCGAGCACGACCGCGATGCGGCGCGCGAAGGAGGTCGTGATGCCTCCCCGCTGTTCGAGCACGCCATCGTCGGCGGTGCGGAAGTGCTTGCCGTCGGCGCCGTCCGGCCTTACGGCGATGGCGCGCCATGCGGCCAGCAGCGTGATGGCGAACGTCACCACGGCGTAGGCGAGCCACAGGCCCACCTTGATGCCCAGTTGCGTCCAGATGACAGACGCATAGCCGGCTTGTGCATACCACATGACTTCAGTGATGAAGTTCGCGCACAGCATCAGCAGCGCCACCAACGCAAGCACGACGACGGGGGTGATCACTGCGATTCTGACCCCCTTGCCATGGCTGCCCGATGGCTTGGCGCTGCGACTGATGCGCTTGCGACGGCGCGCGCTGGCACCCTCGGGGTCGATTCGGTCAAGGAAGGAATCCCACTGCTCGCTGTATCTCATACGCACAGCTTACACAAGGCAATCGTGAAAGCGCACGACATTCGCGTCTGACGAACGCCACAGCGGGCACCGCAGCGGACATGGAAAAGCCGCCCGGGGCAGGCACTGCTTGCCTTGGGCGGCTTGAATGTCAGCAGATGACGACAGGGCGGTCACTCCGCACCAGGAGTCTGACCCGCGTCGGAATCCTTGCCAATACCGGTATTCTTGCCGGCATCGGGATTCTTAGGCTTCGTTTGGAACGGCCGGGCGAAGTCCCGAAGGGGTTCGTCCCAGTTGCGGGCATGGACCTCGGGGTGCTGCAGATCATGGCCATGGCTGTAGTGCGCGTGCTGCCAATGGTCGGTCGTGGCGTTCGAACCGTGATAGTGGTCGTGGAAGCGGCGTTCCGCTCCGCCGAATGGCATCGGTTCGCGCGCTGCCGCGATCTGGTTGGCGTTCGTGGCATCCATGATCGCGATGGGCGCCGTGGGTTCGGCAACGGTGTTGCCCCATGTGCGCCGCTGCATGACGGCGGGCATGCGTTCGGCCAGCCGCGACAGCAGCCAATCGAGGATGAAGTAGATGACTCCGGCGACGACCAGCGTCTGCAGGATGTTGAAGTACATGGCTCCCAGTCGGCGGGATTCCTGCAACAGGTCCGTGTACATGATGATGGAGCCCAGGGCGGTGTCCTTGAGCACGACCACGAGCTGAGTGATCGTGGCGGGGAGCATCGCATACAGCGCCTGCGGCACCTCCACGGTCATCAGCGACTGCATCGGCGACAGGCCGAGCGCCACCGCCGCCTCACGCTGGCCATGCGGCAGATTGCCCACGCCGGAGCGCACGAGCTCGGCGACGACGGAGCCGTTGTAGAGCACAAGGCCGCCCACGACCGCCCAGTAGCTGGGTGACGAGACGCCGGCGAAAGCGAACCACCGCCAGAAGAACACCATGAGCAGCAGTTCCGGCACGGCGCGGAAGAATTCGACGATGACCGCCGACACGGCGCGCACGAAGCGGCTGGGCACGAGACGGCCGATGCCGAACACCACGCCGAACACGATGGAGCCGATGATCGCCACGATGGCGGCCTTGAGCGTCATCCACAGGCCGGGCAGGTAGAAGTCCGACCACGCTTCGTAATCGAACGCGGGCTTCCACAACTCCCAGCTGAGCTGGTTCTCGCCTTGTGGCGGATTGTGCAAACGCGCGAGCACCGCCACGACGAGCGCGATGATGAGAACCGCCGCCACGGAGTTGAAGATGCGAATCATCCTGCGGCCGCGCGGACCGGGCTGGTCGAAGAGGACGGAGCTTTCGGAATTGTTGGTCTGGGTGTTCATCGGCGCACCGCCAATCTGTTCGACAGATACGTGGTGAGCAATCCGATGGGGATGATCAAAATCACGTATCCGAAGGCGAAGATGAAGAAGATCTGCAGAATCTGGCTGGCATGGAACTCGATCATGTCGCTCATCACCGATGACGTTTCGGTGGTCACCGATGCGGCGGCCGCGACGGTGGAGTTCTTGATGAGGGCGATGAGGGTGTTGCCCATCGGGGCGACGGAACCGCGGAACGCCTGCGGCAGAATCACCTGCGAGGCGGACTGCCAGAAGTTCAGGCCGAGTGCACGGCACGCCTCCGCCTGCCCCAGCGGCACGGTGTTGATGCCGCTTCGCAGGGATTCGCACACGAACGACGCCGTGTACAAGCCCAGGCCGGTGACGGCAAGCCAGAAGAAGTTGATGTCGAAGTTGTCGGAGAACGACAGCTTGAGCTGACCGAACATGCCGAGCACCATGAACACCATGATGATCGTCAGCGGCATGTTCTTGAAGAATTCGACGTAGGCGGTGGCGAAGCCGCGCAGTGACGAAATGGGGCTGATGCGCATCATCACGAGGACCACGCCGAGCACGAGCGAGAGAATCGCCGCCCAGAACGTGAGCTGGATGTTGACCCAGAACGCGGCGGGAATGTTGTAGTCGCGGAAGAGGCTGAGGAAGTCGTTCATGCTACTCGTCCTCCCCTTCGGTCGGGTCCGGCGGGTTGTATTGCGCGTTGGGCTTGAAGCCGGTGCCTGACGTGTTGTCGTCGATGGCGCGCTGCCAGGACCCGTCGGCAATCATGTCCTTGATCGCGGCGTTGATTTGCTTGGCCAGCTCCGTGTTGCCTTTCTTGATGCCCACGCCGTAGCGTTCCTGCGTGAACGGCGTGCCGACGAGCTTGAGCTTGCCGCGTGAATTCGTGGCAAGACCGGCGAGGATGATGTCGTCCGTCGTCACGGCGTCGACGATGCCCGAGAACAGTGCCGTGGCGCATTCCGCATAGCTGGGCTGCTCCATGAGCTGCACTTCGGTGGAGAACTTCTTCTTCACCGTGTTCGCCGAGGTAGAGCCGGTGACGGAGCACAGGCGCTTGCCGTTGAGGTCCTGCGGACCGGTGATGTCGGTGTTGTCGGAACGCACGAGAAGGTCCTGGCCGGCGACCAGATACGGACCGGCAAAACTCACCGCCTTCTTGCGTTCGTCAGTGATGGAATACGACGCGAGGATCATGTCGACGTCGCCGTTTTGCAGCATGGCCTCACGCTGCTTGCTCGGCGCCTCCTTCCACACGATCTCGTCGTCGCGATAGCCCAGTTTGTGCGCGATGTAACGCGCCACGTCCACGTCGAATCCTTCGTACGTGCCGGATTTCTTGTAGCCCACGCCCGGCTGGTCGAACTTGATGCCGATCTTGATGATGTGCGTGTCCGCGCTTGCGGACCCGCATGCCGCGGCGGGAACCACGCATGCGATCGCCGCCACTGCGGCGATCAGGCGCATCAGCGTGCGACACCACGTGCCGCTTCGTGCCCTCATAACGGTTCCTTCCGATGGTAATGAAAAAGTCTGGGAAAATCAGTGCTCGATAATCTTGGAGAGGAAGTCCTTGGCGCGGTCTGTGCGCGGATGGTCGAAGAATTCGTCCGGCGTGCTGGTTTCAAGAATCTTCCCGTCCGCCATGAACACGATGCGGTCGGCGGCCTTGCGGGCGAAGCCCATCTCATGCGTCACGCAGATCATCGTCATGCCTTCGGACGCCAATTCGAGCATGACGTCGAGCACCTCGTTGACCATCTCGGGGTCGAGGGCGCTTGTCGGCTCGTCGAACAGCATGACCTTGGGGTGCATGGCGAGCGCGCGGGCGATAGCGACACGCTGCTGCTGGCCGCCGGAAAGCTGCGCCGGGTACTTGGACGCCTGCGAGTCCACTCCCACACGCGCGAGGAGCTCCATCGCCTCGTCATGCGCCTGCTGGCGCGGCACCTTGCGCACCTTGATGGGCGCGAGCATGACGTTGTCGATGATTGTCTTGTTAGCGAACAAGTTGAATTGCTGGAACACCATGCCGACCTCGGCGCGCAGGCGGGTCAGGTCACGGCCTTCCTGCGGCAGCGGCGTGCCATCGATGAGGATGCTGCCCGAGTCGATGGTCTCCAGGCGGTTGATGGTGCGGCACATCGTGGACTTTCCCGAGCCGGAGGGGCCGAGCACCACGAGGACTTCGCCCTTGCGGACGGAAAGGTTGATGTCTTTGAGCACGTGAAGGTCGCCGAAGTGTTTTTCGACGTGCCGCAGCTCGACAAGCGGGCGGTTGTCGCCTTGCGCCTGCCCGCTTGCGCTGGCATCAGGGGTTGTTGTGTGGTTCGTCATGCCCCACACAGTAGCAACCGTGTGTGATTGTTTCGTAATGCGACCACACAGTGGTCATTTCTTGGACACTACGGCGCGCCGGTCACGCTTCCTCTTCTTCGAGGCGGCGACGCGCCTCGGCCATGTCAAAATGCGCGGGCGGCCAGTTGAGGCCCATGTCACGCAAACCCACGCGCAAGAGTTCGGAAACCACGGCGCGCGAATACCAGCGGTGGTCGGCCGGCACGAGGTACCACGGGGCGCGGCGCGTGCTTGTTTTCTCGAACACCTCCTGCCAGGCGTCCATGTATTCGTCCCAGCGTGCGCGCGCATCAAGATCGGATGGGTCGAACTTCCAGTACTTGTGCGGGTCGTCGAGGCGGCCGATGAAATGCCTTTTCTGGCAGTCACGGCTGACGACAAGGAAGATCTTGATGATGGAGCAGCCGTCGTCGATCAGGGAGTTCTCGAACTCGTTGATTTCGTCATAGCGGGCGCGCCACACCTGCTCGGGATACGTGCCGTAGATGTGCGGCATGACGATGTCCTCGTAATGCGACCGGTCGAAGACCTTGATCCACCCGTTCTGCGGCAACTCGCGGCGGATGCGCCACAGGTAGTCGTGCGATTTCTCTTCGTCCGTGGGCTTGCCGAATCCGTGGTAGCTGATGCCCATTGGATTGCCTTGGCGGAACACGTGGCGCACGATGCCGCCCTTGCCGCTGGCATCCATGCCCTGGAGCACAAGGAGCATGCGGCGTTTGCCTCCGTCCACACCGTTGGCATACAGGAGTTCCTGATAGAACGCGATCTGGTGGGAGCTGAGCTCTATGAAACGTTCGGCGTCTTGCTTCGTGCCTTCGAAACCGGGGCGCGAGGCGCCGTCCACATCGGTGAGGCGCATTCCGGGGCGGAACTTGAGCAGGGAGTCGATGGACGGACTCCATACCGCAGACAGCTTGCCGCTGGATTCCGCTGCAAGTTCGAGACGGTGTTCGAGTTCGGAGTATTCGGAATCGGTCCCCTCCACCACGCCGGTGGTTTTCGCCACGTAGTCAAGCGTGCGAGAGACCTTTGCCTTCTCGGCCTTGAGGGCTTTCTTATCAGCCTTGCTCTGCTTGTCTTTGTCGGCCTTGCCGATCTTGTCTTGCTTCTCCATGACGACCGTCCTTCCTTGGAACGCCGACGCCGATGTATCCATGCACGTTCGCTCCTCTTCGAGCGACGCCGGCGATGACGCGTAGCGCTGTTGCGACACAGCCCTGTTGCCTACGATTGTAGGCGCAGCATGCACGATGCGAGCTCCGCGCGTCTCGTCTCTCAGCGAAATCACCGCACACGCCTGAAGACGGATGCTACGCATAGTGCTACGCTATGCGTAGCATAGATACTCACCACGTAGCATTGTGGGCGCCTGCCGACGCCCGTGTCAGTGATCCGTCGCCTGGCGCGCACAAGGCATGGCCAACGAGCAGCGCATCCACAAGCGCACCATCATTACGCGCACCATAAATACACACCATAAATACACACGGTAAATACGGATGAATAAGGAGCCGCATGCACAACACCTTCAAGGTCTTCACGCGCGACCTGCGACGGTTGCTCGCGACTCCCGCCGCCCTCATCATCATTGTCGGCATCACCGTGCTTCCCGCCTTGTATTCCTGGGTCAACATCTATGGTTTCTGGGACCCCTACAGCCACACCAACGCCATCACGATCTCGGTGGCCAACGAAGACAAGGGCGGCAGCAACCCGATGACGGGCGAGCTCAACGCCGGCGACAACATCGTGGAGGCGTTGAAAGGCAACGACCAGCTCGGATGGAGGTTCCGCAGCCAGGACGAGGCGCTGCAGGACGTGCAAAGCGGCGACAGCTACGCCGCATTCATCATCCCGCAGGATTTCACCGCCGACCTGCTGACCATCCTTACCCCCGACTTCCAGGAACCGCAGCTCGAGTATTACGTCAATGAGAAGGTCAGCGCCATCGCGCCCCGCGTCACCGACACCGGCGCCACGACCGTGGATGAACAAATCAACGACACATTCGTCGCAACGGTCGCCAAAGTGGTGTCCGACAAGTTGAGCAGCGCATTCACGCAAGCCAATTCCAAGCTCAACGATGCCGATGAAACGGCGACAGCGGCGCTGCGCGCGGCCATCGGCAAGGTGGACACCGCCCAGGGAAAGCTCACCGACCTCTCCAGCGACATAGACTCCCAACATGGCAAGATCGCCACGGTGCGCACCACCCTCGGGCAGCTGAGCGACGAGGCCAGCGATCTCAACGCGCAGGTGTCGTCCATCGTCTCCGCCGCCGATTCCACACGGCTGTCGCTCTCATCGTTCGCCCTGGGACTCGCCGCACCGCTCGACGCCGCATCAAGCACCATCACGACAGCCGCCGGCACGGCTTCGCTCACCATGCAATCCGCCAATGGCACATACGCGCGCATGAACGGGCAGATATCCACCGGCATTGACACGGCGCAAAACCTCGCTGACGCCCAGCAGTCCCTCATCGACACGCTGTCGAGTTCGCCCTTGGCGTCGCGCCAAACGGTCAAGGACCAAATCTCTCGGCTGCAGTCCGAGCATGACAAGACCCAGAGTCAGATCGACGCCCTCAAACAGATGCAACAGGACGCCACCACCACGATGAACGACACGACCGCCCTCGTCACCCATCTGTCGAACGACACGACGAGCGCGGTCACATCGCTCGACGCCATGCGCTCCCAGCTGACAGGCACCACCCTGCCCAGCATTAATTCGAGTTTCTCCACCCTCAATTCCGCGCTCAATTCCATGTCTGCCCTCGCCACGTCGCAATCGCGAGAGATCGCACAGATAAACACGATCCTCGACCAGCTGGATGCGACGCTCACACAGATGCAATCCGTGCTCACGACGACGAACGACGCCCTGGGCACCCTCAAGACGAATCTGGACACCGCTGCGACGGACGTGGGGCTGTTGGCGAACTCGACGACATGGCACAACATCATGAATGCGATGGACCTCGATTCAGGCAAGATCTCGGATTTCATGTCCTCCCCCACGGAGATAGAGACCGAGAAGCTGTATCCGGTGGAAAAATACGGCTCCGCCATGGCGGCGCTGTTCACGTCACTGACGATGTGGATCGGAGGCCTGGCGTGCGTCATCATCCTGCGCACGGATGCGGATGACGAGGGCGTGCCCGGCATGACAATCCGCCAAGGCTTCATGGGACGCTTCATGCTGCTGTCCGTCGTGAGCGTCTTGCAGGCGATCACGGTGTCGGTCGGTGAGGTCGTGCTGAAAGTGCAGATGGTGAATGTCCCGCTGTTCTTCTTCACCTCCGTCATCGCGGGGCTCATCTTCCTCGCGTTCATCTATTCGCTGTCGGTATGCTTCGCCCACATCGGCGTCGGATTGGCGATGGTGGTCGCGTTCCTGCAGATTCCTGGATCGTCCGGCCTGTATCCGATCGAGATGATGCCGAGCTTCTTCCAACGCATCTACCCGCTGCTGCCGTTCACCTACAGCATCAGCATGTACCGCGAATGCATCGCTGGCTTTTACCGGAACTCCTATTGGATGGATCTAGCCAAGCTCACGGTGTTCGCACTGGTGGCATTCGTGCTGGGTCTGTTGATCCGCCCGTATATGACGAACCTCACCCGCGTGTTCAACCGGGAGGCGCTTGAATCCCACCTGGTGGTGGCGGACGAGACGCCCACGGTGGCGCGCCGTTACCGTCTCATGCAGCTGATTCGCGCGCTGGGTTCGAGCGAGACATACCGCACGGACGTGATGCTCAGCGCCACGCGCTATGAACTGCGCTACCCCAAGCTCAAGCGCGGTGCGCTCATCGCCGGTTTCGTCATCCCTGCAATCCTGGCGGTCCTTTCGCATTTCAATACCGGCAACAAACCGCTGGTCATCGCCCTGTGGGTGGGCTGGATGATCATCATCATCGTGTTCCTGCTGGTGATCGACCTCATCCGCGATTCCTTCCAACGCCAGATGCTGCTGCTCAAGGTGTCTCCGGACGAATTGCGTCGTATGCTGCGCGAACACCGCTCCACCATCCTGGGCAAGCTGCAGATCGCCAACACCACGCCTTCCCCGCTCCCGCGCGACGAAGAGCAGGCGCAAAGCCCCGAATCCACGCACGACGACGACATGGCACACGGCGATGGCATGGTGCACGATGCCGGCACCGCACATGGCACCGTCATCGAATATGGCACCGGCACAGCCCATAACGACGCCACGGCACATACCGCCACGACAGGCAACGCAGCTACGAACAACACCAAGGCGGGCACCGCTCAAATGCCCTACACTCGTATGCCAGATACTGAGCCGGCATATGCGATGTCCGCAGACTCCGACGCCCAGATGCAGTCCCTTCGCCCCATCGCCGTCAGCGATTCCGAGACGGATGATTCAGCCACCGGCTCCGACACGAGCGACGCCTCCGATGCAGACACGGCCCCCAAGCATGGAAGCGACTCCACGACTGGCGCCGATGCCGTGGCGGCATCGCTCGCCGCTCCGCTGGAGAAACTTGGCGAGGCGATAGCTCAGCGCAAAGACAGCTTGCAGCTGCGGCAGAATCTCGAATGGGAAGACAATCTCATCGCACGCTTCACCGAGCCTCCGCTGGGCACCGATGATGAGGATGCGGCGCAGACCCACGCCAATCAGCCGTCCGCTGAAGCAGCGCAATCCCCCAAGCCGCTGGGCACCACGGAAGAGGAAGCGCTCACCGCCATGAAGAAGCATGCCGCTGTCAAGGAACTCGCCCAGTCGCTGGACCCCTCTCTTGCCCAGACGGCATCTATCCCGCCTGTCACCAACGCCACGGCCTCCGTGACGGACGTACCCGCCGCTTCGGCTTCTGCCACGCCCGGAACTCCTGCCGCGCCTGCTCCACCTGTTCCTGCCGCGCCCGCCGTTCCTTCCACTCCATCCGCACCACCTGATGACACGTCCGCTCCGTCCGCTCCATCCGCACCGTCCGCTGACACGACCGACGCCACTGACAATCAAGGAAGGGAGGGCGCACAATGAGAAACGTCTGGAAGATCTTCATCACCGACCTCAAACACGCCTTCTCCAACGCCGCCGCTCTCGTCGTCGTCATCGGTCTGACGATGCTGCCCGCGGTCTTCGTGTGGTTCAACATCTCGGCGAGCTGGGATCCGTTCAGCAACACGAAGAACCTCAAGATCGCGGTCGCCAACAGCGACAAGGGATACCATTCCGACATCGCTCCGCTGACGATCAACATCGGCGACACCGTCATCAACACGCTGCGTGGCAACCATCAGCTTGACTGGCAGTTCACGGATGAGGACGAGGCGATCGAAGGCACGAAATCCGGCGACTATTACGCCGCCGTCATCATTCCCGAGGATTTCTCGGACGACATGATGACGTTCTTCTCCGACAACATGGAGCACGCGACCCTCGTCTATTACCAGAACGAGAAGAAAAACGGCATCGCCCCCAAGATCACTGGTCAAGGCGCCAACGAAATCAGCGCGATGATCAACACGGTGTTCACTAAGACCATCACGTCGGTAGGCCTGGACGTCATCGACACCTTGGCGCGATATCTCAGCTCTGACGACACCCGGGCATTGGTGATGAACCTCGACCATCACGTCCAACAGCTGAGTGCTCAGGCGACGAGCGCCTCCACCGTTGTCGCCTCCTACGGCACGCTCGTCGACTCCGCCCAGACGCTGCTCAACAGTTCGTCCACGCTGCTGTCGATGAGCCAACAGGACGCCGACTCCGCCAAATCCGACATTGACACGGCCGTCTCTTCCGTCAATGACATCACGTCCGCGCTGGATGCAGCGTCCACCACGGCATCGTCATCGATTGATTCCAGCGCGCATGCTTTCGACACAGTGAGCGACGACTTGGCAACCGTGATGGGAGACGCCGGCGCCGACGCACAGGACATGCAGTCGGCGCTGCAACAGCGTGCGGACGCGGTGCAGCAGCAGATCGACGCCTACAAGAAGCTGCGCGACTCGCTGACAAGCGTGCGCGACCAGATCACGCAGGACGCCCAGAGCCACGGTAGCTCCGTGGACACGTCAGCGCTCGACCAAGTGATTTCCGCCATCGATTCCACCGTGCTGTCGAAGCTCGATGCCCTGCATTCCAAGATTCAGTCCGCTGCGGACTACGCCGGTCAGGCCGGAGCATCAGCGAACGACAAGAAGGATTCCGTGCTCGCCGCTGCGGCGGATGCCACGAACGCCGTCAACTCCCTCAAGGACGCTTACGATTCGCAGGTCAAGGCAAACCTTGCGTCCATCAGCGGCAGTGCGCAGCAGGCCTCCGATTCTCTTGCGGCGATGAGCGACACCCTGCAAAACGCCTTCACCAACTTGTCGCAATCCGACGGCTCCCTCACCGACAAGCTCACCGACCTCAAATCCACGATCGGCGACATCTCACAAGGCCTGGCCACCGCCAGCAGCTCGCTTGACACGATCGACCAAGCGTTACAGAAGGCGCTGGCGTCGAACGACCTGACGCAGCTGACGCAGCTCGTAGGCGACGACGCATCCCAGTTCGCCGCGTCCCTCGCCGCACCGGTGAAGGTGAACCGCCATGCGTTGTATCCGTCATCGGCGTTCGGCGTGGCGCTCTCCCCGCTGTATACCTCGATCGCCCTGTGGCTCGGCGCGATGCTCATGGGATTGGCGCTGCGATGCGTGCCCGATGAGGCGACACTCACGGAGATTCCAGACACACGCAGCTGGCAGCGCTACTGGGGGCGTTTTGGCATCTTCGCCGTCATCTCGCTGGCGCAGACCGCCTTCCTCGCCGGAGGCCAGCTGCTGTTCCTGGGCATGGAATGCGCGCACCCCTGGCTATATGTGCTGTGTGCGCAGCTGGCAGGACTCGCCTTCACGTTCATCTGTTATTCGAACGTCGCCACGTTCGCGAACGTGGGCAAGGCCATCAACCTCATCATCATGGTCATGCAGATCGCAGGTTCGGACGGCGGCTATCCGTTGAGGATGCTCGACCCGCTGCTCACCCGCATCAGCTACTTCCTGCCGGCGACCTACCTCATCAAAGCGTTCCGGGCGGCCATCGGCGGCATCTACAACAACGATTACTGGCTCAACCTGCTGGGACTCGTGCCGTTCATGCTGGTGTTCCTCGTGATCCGACCGCTTGCCAAGCCTTTGGGACGTTTCAACGCGAAGTTCACGCAAAAGCTGGAGTCGACCAAGCTGTTCTGAAAGGCAGCGATCGGAATGCAGCCGCATGCGTCGCCGCACAGCCAGCCTTGGTGACGGGATTGGCGAATAACAGAAAGAGATGACAAGAAACATGACAACCACCCCACCGGACCAGCCCGCGCCTTCGGAAGGCAGGGAGATGGGACGCCAGCGAGTGCGCAACCGCACCGACCGCAAGCTCGTCGACGCCACAATGCGCATCGCCTTGCAGCGCGGCGTCGACGCTGTCACCATCGAAGAGGTGTCCCGCATCAGCGGCGTTGCGAAAACCACGATCTACCGCCGTTTTCACAACCGACAGGAACTGCTGGATGGCATCGCCCACACGGAAATGGTGCGGCCGCTGGATATGTCGCACACTTCGTTCGACGTCGAAGGCATCGCAGAGAGAATCCACGCCGCAGTGCAGGAATTTGACGATGCCTTCGGCGTCAAGGCCGTGGGGCAGGTCATGTCGTCGGATTCAGGTTTCTTTCACAGCGTGGTCGTCAATGTGCTGGAACCCGTGCGCGACCGCATCGCCGATTATTTCAAGCGCGGAGCGCAGGCGCATAAGTTCCGCCCCGACCTCGACGTCGACTTCATACTCGACCTGACGCTGGGCGGCATGGTGGCGACCGCAGCCTTGCATGACGGAGTGCCGCAGGACTGGCCGCACCGCATGGCGGAATTCCTCTGGCCACACATTGAAGCGCTTCCCCAAGGAAACGCCGGCTCACAGCCCAGCAATCCGGCGCACACCTTGCACACCACTGCATGACGCACACCACTGCACAATGCACACCACTGCACAACGCATCCGACAGAACACGCCCCTTTGCACGAAAGGATCTACCCATGGCAACAAGCACGCGGAAAAACACGAAGACCACGCAGCATGATGCACTGACGAACACGCAGGAGCGCCGCACCGCATCACCACGCCGCCGCGGCCTGTTCCATACAATCGCCATCGGCGCGGAAGCCGGATGGGCCAAGAAGCACATCACCCTCGCCGAGGAACCGCAAGGCATGCGCCACGGCATACAAGTCGGCGACGGCGCTGACCCCGCTGCACGCCCCATTCGACTGCTCGCCGTCGGTGATTCCATGATCGCCGGATGCGGCACCAGCGACCAAAGCATGGGGCTCATCCCCCAGATTGCCGGCCTCATGTCGCAGCGGCTCGGGGTGCCCGTCGAATGGCGCACCGACGCGAAGCTGGGCGCGACCATCCGCCGCGTGCGCTACCGGCAGCTCGCCAAACTGGAGCCTGGCTCCTCCAGCGAAAACACTGCCTCAGAAAACACCGTCTCCGCAAATACCTCCCCCGCTGATAATGCTGCTGCTGCCAACACCACCGTTGAAGTCGCGGCCCACGAACCGACGCGCACCACAGGACATGAATCGGCGGAGCAATCGCCGGTCAGCACATGCCGTGATTTCGACGTCATCGTCATCGGCGCTGGATCCAACGACATCATGGCACGCCGCAAAACGGAGGAATGGAGCGACGAGCTGGGCGAATGCATCCGCATCGCCCAGCGCCACGCCACCCATGTGGCAGTCCTGTCATGCGGGCAGCTTTTCGCCATCCCCTCGCTGGGCAAGGCGCTGCGCGCCGACCTCAAAAGGCTGTGCAACGAGCAGGAGGCGGCATCGCAGGCAGTGTGCGACGCCACGGGCGCGGTGTATCTCGACATGATCCACGAGGAGCTGCATTCCGACCACTTCTGGTTCTGGTGCGGCGACCAGTTCCACCCCAGCGCGGAAGGATACCGTGTGCTGGCGCATCACTGCATCGACGCCATGTCCAAGGAATGGCTGGACGGACTGCGGAATCGCTGATACACCGCGCCGACGTGGCGGCTTCATGCGAATCGCGTCACATCAGCGACGTGTAAATGGCAAGGATGTCCTCTTCGGTTGCCTTGCGCGGGTTGCCCGGCGTGCACACGTCATGGAATGCATCGTGCGCAAGCGGCTTAAGATCAGCCTCGGTCGCACCGACCTGCGAGATCTTCGTCGGATTGCCCAAGTCAACGGTCAGACGATGAACCGCCTGGACGGCCTCTTCGCGCACGGTCTCCAAATCGCCGTTCATCGCATCGGCAACACCGAACGCCTGGGCGATGTCACGGTATTTTTCACCGGTGTAGTCCTTGTTGTATTCCATGACCGGGGCGAGCAGGATGCCATTGGCGACGCCATGGGCGACGCCCAGCCGTCCGCCGAGCGGATGCGCCATGCCATGCACCAAGCCCAGGCCAACGTTGGAATACGCCATGCCGGTGATGTAGCTGGCATACGCCATCTGCTCACCCGCCGCGACATCGCCATCAGCGCTTTTCGCCAGGTTCTGCGCGATCATGCGGATGGTCTGCATCGACAGGCAATCGGACAGCGCCCACGCGCCTGGCG
>CAYVHC010000014.1:0-24558 GCA_964451025.1 uncultured Bifidobacteriaceae bacterium | reverse complement strand
CGATGGGGCGTCATGGACTTGATGCCCATGTCGAACGCCACCACCTCGTACAGCGGACGCTTGCCTTCAAATTCGCCGCACGGTTCGACGATGTATTCCTCGGGCGTGCTGACTTCCTGACCCAGATGGGCGCCGCTCATGAGCGGGGATGCCTTGACTTGCGCGAGAAGCTCGTCGATGGTCTTGAGGCTGCCGTCGGCGTTCGTCAGAGCGTCGCCCGAGAAGATGCCGGCGCGCATCACGCCTGCGGAGCGCAGGTGGCGCACGAGCTTTCGGGTGTCGATGCCGGACATGCCCACGATGCCATTGCGGACCAAGTCATCGCCGAGGCTGCCGTCGGCGCGCCAGTTGCTCACATTCGGGCTGGGCACGCGCACGATGTAGCCGGCGACCCAGATGCGGGAGGACTCCGGGTCTTCGTCATTGACGCCAGTGTCGCCGATGTGCGGGAAGGTCTGCACGACGATCTGACGGTCATAGCTCGGATCGGTCAGCGTCTCCTGGTAGCCGGTCATGCCGGTGGCGAACACGATTTCGCCCAGCGTCTGACCGGTCGCGCCGTAGGGATCGCCCACATAGACCTGGCCGTCTTCCAAAACAAGAACAGCGTCATTTACGGAATAGGAATCTGCAGTAGCGGCTTCAACAGAGTCGTTCACACTCACCATGGCCCCTCGTCGTTATGGAATCATTCTTTATAACTATACGCAGCGACGCGGATTTATGCGCCGCCGCGCGCCTGTTCCTCGCAATGGCGTGCGAAGGAATCAGGCAAAAATAAAGACCCGAAGCACAAGCAACGGGTCTTCACAATCAATGGTCATCCCTGCGATTCATCGGAGGGATCGTCAGACGGTTTGTCGGTCGAATCAGCTGACGGTTCCGCAACCGGATCGGTGGAACCATCGGCTGCAATATGATCGCCGCCGTCCTGCGGACCGGACTGGTCTGCAGGGTCGGAAAGATCGGCATCCCAATCGCCCCAGTCATCGGAGGACGGGGATTCAGAGTCGGAACCCTCCGTCGAAGAATCATCGGCGTCCCCATGACCATCGGCGTTATGCCTGTCAGCCTGGGACTGCTCGGATTCCTCGGCGCCCTCACCAGCATCGCTCACGAGACGACCTTCGGAATCAACGTCATCCTTGTGGGCTGCAATCGCAGACAGCAGCCCGTGGATGAACGATGGGGATCCGGCATCGCTCATCGTCTTGGCAAGAGCGATTGCCTCGTCGATAGCGACGCCATCCGGCACCTCTTCGTTGAAGAGGATTTCCCAAGCGCCGATGCGCAGGATGTTGCGATCGATGACCGGCATGCGACCGACCTTCCACTTTGTGGAATAGCGGTTGAGCATGCGGTCGACGACCTTGCGATGGTCGGCTATGCCACGGCAGATTTCAATCGCGTATTCCGGCAGCGGCGTCTGCGCTCCCGGGTAGGCGATGCGTTCTTCGAGAAGGGACGCGATGTCCTGATTCTTCTCATCTGCTTCGTACAGGGTGTTGAGAGCCCTTTTGCGTGCGGTTGACCGAGCCATGCCTTACAGCAACCTACCTTCGTGACGATGATGCGTGATGGGATTCGACGTAATGGAATTCCGGGAAATCAGTTCTCGCGGCCCAGGTAGGAGCCGTCGCGGGTATCAACCTTGACGCGGTCGCCCTCGTTGATGAACAGCGGCACCTGGATCTCGGCGCCGGTCTCAACGGTAGCGGGCTTCGTGCCGGCGTTGGAGCGGTTGCCCTGCAGGCCAGGCTCGGTGTGCGTGATGGTCAGGACCACGGAGGCAGGCAGTTCCACGGCGATCGGAGTGCCGTTGTGGGAAGAGACGATGCAGTCAGTGCCCTCGAGCAGGTACTTCTCCTGGTCGCCCAGCAGGGAGGCCGGAATCATGATCTGGTCGTAGGTAGTCATGTCCATGAACACGAGGTTGTCGCCATCGCGGTAAGAATACTGCAGAGTGCTGTTGTCGACGGTCTCGAACTCCATCTTGATGCCCGCATTGAACGTCTTGTCCACGATCTTGCCGGAGATGACGTCCTTGATGGTGGTGCGCACGAAGGCGGGGCCCTTGCCCGGCTTCACATGCTGGAACTTGATCACCTGCCACAGCTTGCCATCGAGGTTGATGACGGAACCGTTCTTGATGTCATTAGATGTCTGTGCCACGTTATTCACCTATCAAATGTGCGTATAGCGGAAAAATGCGTTTTTATTATGCCACGACCCCTAACATTTGGCGGCCGGTTGCACCATGAGCGCAACCGGCCGCCACAATAAACAGGGAATCGCGGCATGTGCGGCCGCAGCCGGGATTCATGCCGCGATGCCCTCAGCCGCGATGCAGAAGCCGCCTCGAGATGGCATTGGCCACGTATTGGACGACCTGCACCAGCACGATCATCACGATGACCGCGGCCCATGTGGCGGTTTCGTCGAACTTCTGGTAGCCGTAGCTGATGGCGAAGTTACCCAGACCGCCGCCACCGATGTAGCCGGCCATCGCCGACATGTCAAGCACACCGATGAACAGGAACGCGTAGGCCAAGATCAGCGGCGCGAGGGACTCGGGGATGAGCACCGTCGTGATGATCTGCAGGCGCGGCACGCCCATCGAACGCGCGGCCTCGATGATGCCCGGGTCAGTCGTGACGAGGTTCTGCTCCACCAGGCGCGCCGTGGCCATCGTGCACATGATGACCATCGGGAAGATAGCGGCCGTCGTGCCGATGGAGGTTCCGATGACGAGCGTGGTGAGCGGCTGCATGGCCGCCAGGAAGATGATGAACGGGATTGGTCGGATGATGTTGATGATCACATCGAGAATGCGATAGACGATGCGATTGGCGAACAGTCCGCCCGGGCGGGTGCCCCACAGCACGATACCCACCACCAGGCCGAGCAGGCCGCCGATGAGCAGCGTGATGACCACCATGATGAGCGTTTGCCAGATGGCGGAGACGAACAGCGGTTTCAGCACCGCCCAATCCTGATGGATTGCCAATGTCGTGGCATCGGAGCCCCAGACCGCCGTATGGTGTGTCGCCGACGTCGCCGCGAATGATGTCACCGAGGTTGCCGCAAAACGGGACGCGGCTGCCACTTGAATGAACGCGCTCATGCCTGTGCCTCCTTGCTATCGCCATTGGCATCCGTCGTCTTGCTCGTTTCGGTGTCCGTTTCATTGGGAGCATCGCCGCTCCCCGACCGGGATGCGAGCGGATCGTCCAGCACATTGCTGAACACCGAGGCACGCAATGCTTTCTCGTAATCAACAGGCGTGGTGGCGGTGCCGAAGTCCACGATGTCGCTGTCGGAGCGCAACGCAGTGATGAAATTCTCCACGTTGGCGCTCTCCCCTGTGATTTCATAGGTGATGGCGCCCAGCGCGTGCCCGGCCACGTCGTTGACGCCGCCGTTGAGCAGCGAGGTGGTGACCGGGCTGCTGGCGATGAGCTTGGAAATGTGCTGACCCGATGGCGTGATGCCGCGTTCCGGCACGGGTTCGCGCAGCACGACGGTGATGATGCGTCCATCGTAATGGCGATGCAGGTCGGCGACCGTTTCGCGGGACGGGGCGCCGTCGAGCACCGTAGAGATGAAATGCGATGTGACGGGGCTTTGGGGGTTGGCGAACAGTGAAAACAGGTCGTTCTCTTCGACCGCTTTGCCATGGCTCATAACGAGCACGCGGTCGGCGATGCGCTTGATCACATCCATCTGATGCGTGATGAGCACGACGGTGACGTTCAGCTGGCGGTTGACGCGACGCAGCAGGTCGAGCACATCCTTCGTGGTCTCAGGGTCGAGGGCGCTCGTCGCCTCGTCGGCAAGAAGTATGCGCGGATGCGTGGCGAGCGCGCGGGCGATGCCGACACGCTGCTTCTGCCCGCCGGAAAGCTGGCTGGGATACTTGTTCGCGTGCTCGGTGAGCCCCACGAATTCAAGCAGCTCGGCGACTCGGCGGTCGCGGTAGTCCGCGCGCCAGTGGTCGCGCACCAGCGGGTAGGCGATGTTACCGGCGACCGTGCGGGATTCAAAGAGGTTGAACTGCTGAAATACCATGCCGATTTTCTGCCGGATGGGGCGCAGCTTGCCTTCGCTCAGGTGCGTGATGTCCTGTCCCATGACTTCCACGGTGCCGCTCGTGGGACGTTCCAACGCGTTGATCATGCGCACCAACGTGGATTTGCCGGCGCCGGAGTATCCGATGATGCCGAAGATTTCCCCCTCGGCGATGTCGACACTCACATCATCGACCGCTTTGGGCAGCGGCTTGCCTTGTTTTGCTGCCTTGCGCGCAGTGCGTGGGTCGGCGAAGACCTTGGTGACGTGGCTGAGCCGGATTATTGTCTCGTGCGTCTGCTTCACGCCGGCATCGGCCGGCGCCCCCTCAGGCTGCGATGATGCAGCTTGAGGCGATTGTGTTTGTTCGCTCAATTTGAGCCTCCTCACATGAGGGAACAAGGCCGGCGCCACGCTTGTGCAAGCAGGCTACCGGCCTCATGTGGTATGTGATGCCGGCTTTGGCGGTCGGCGTTGGTGGGAAAAGCCACTGTTGGTGTCGTTTCCGACAGGGTTCAGGCTTACTCCTGGCTTTCGATCTGCTTTTGCAGGTCTGCGAGGATCTGCTGGAGCTGCTCAGGCGTGTAGTTGTCTGCTAAGGATGCGGAACCGCCGGACTGCTCCTGCAGGGCGTTCTCGACGTCCGGGTCAGCGGAAAGCTTGGCGATCTTCAGGTACAGCTCGTTGTTGGCGTCTTCCTTGCGGGCAGCCCAGATGTTGATGTACGGGTGGGCTTCCTCCGTGTCGGCGGAATCCTGGTACAGCGCGTCCGTGGGCTTGAGGCCGGCGTCTTCGACGTAATCGTTGTTGATGACGCCTGCGGCGATCTGCGAATCGCTCAGGGAATGGGCGATCTTGTTACCGTCGAGCGTGGTGACCTTCACCTTGGACTTGTCGGTGTCGATGTCAGCGGGAGTGGAGAATGCGGTCCAATCACCCTTGAGGGTGACAAGGCCTGCGGACTTGAGCACGCCGATGGCTCGGGCTTGATTCGTCTCATCGTTGGGGATGGCGATCGTGTCACCCGCCTGGATGTCGTCAACGGACTTGTACTTGCTGGAATACAGGCCGAGCGGATAGACGGCGGTGCCGCCGATCGGCTGCAGGTCGGTGTTGTTCTTTTCGTTGAAGTTGGCCAGGTACAGGATGTGCTGGATTTCGTTGAGGTCGATCTGGCCGGCGGCGAGCGCCTTGTCGACCGCGGCGTAATCCTGGAAGTCCTGGATCGTCACGTAGATGCCCTGTTCCTCGGCCTTCTGCTGCAGCACCGGCCACTGCTTGTCGGTGGCGCCGATCACGCCGATGACCACCGGGTTGTCCTTGGTACCCTTGGCTGCGTTCTTGCCGGAGTTCTTCACATGCACGCCCACAAGCACGCCGGCGACGACGAGCACAACCACGACGAGCGCGATGATGATGTTGCGCGCGGTGTGGTTGACGCGCACCGGCTCCTCCGGTGCGGCGGATTGCGCATTTGTCGGATTCTTCTGGGGTTCCTGTTCCTGTGCCATGATGTCCTTCTTTCTCGGTGGTGAATGCCTGTGATTCAGATGCGTATGATTCGGATGCTCTTGATACAGACCACTTTCTGGTGCGTGTCACACCATACGTGACGATTCGCGGTAAAACCGCCGCGCGCCTATACGACTTCCTTATGGCGCCTTCAAACGCCCTGCGTGATCGATCACACCAAACGCCCTACTGCTGGCCCAGCGGAATCCGGCTTAGGATGGTGGAATGGCTGGATTGGCGACAACGATGAACGAAAAGAAGCCGACTCCCGAATCGGAACAGTCCCCCGAATCAGAGCAGTCCCCCGAGTCGGAGCAGCAGGCGACGCACGCTTCACGCACCCCCAGCAACGCCTCGGCCTCCGGCAACGCCTCAGCGACATCTTCAAAGGGAACATCCTCATACATCACATCCCGGCGCAAGTCCCAGCGGGCACCATCGCGCAGACATCGGATGACAAAAGCGCAGAAAGCGGAGGCAGCGCAGAACAGGGCCGCGAAAAAGTCCGGGTTCGAACGCGGCTCGCGCAGCTTCATCATGAGTCGGATTCGCGGCACCGACACGTCGATTGAAACCCTGACGCGCTCCTATCTATTTGCGCGCGGTCTGCGTTTTCGCAAAAACGACAAGCGGTATCCAGGGCACCCGGATATCGTGCTGCCCAAATGGCACACGATGGTGTTCATCAACGGATGCTTCTGGCACATGCATGATTGTGGCAATTGCACGATTCCCAAATCTCACGTGGAGTTTTGGACCGCCAAGCTCGAACGCAACAAGGCGCGCGACGCCCGCCAGCATGCGCAGCTTCGCGCGCAAGGCTGGCGGGTCATTGTCGTGTGGGAATGCGAGCTGAAAACAGTGCAGGCGCGTGCCGAACGGCTCGAGAGGCTGTATCGACAGATCACGGACGGCAATGACGCAGAGCAGCCAAACAGCATAGGGCAGACAGACAACACGGAGCAGTCAGGCAGCACGGAGCAGTCAGGCAGCACGGAGCAGTCAGAGTGATGCAGCGCTGCCCGCGTCACAGCGCTATCTGGCCACAGCGTCCTGGTCACTGCGCTGCGATTTCGCGCAGCACACGGCGCGCAGCATTCTCGTAGAACGCGACGCCCGTAGGAATGGAGGAATCCAGACCGATGAACTTGGGCGAATGGATGTAATGACGGTCCGACCGGCCGTTCGAACCAATGAAAGCGAACACGACGCGCGTGCGGGAGCCAAATTCAGCGAAATCCTCACCCGGCATTTGCTGCACGATCGGCGCGAGCCGGGCATAGCTGCCCTGCTTCACATCATCGGCGACGGCAAGGCCAAGCGCCGGGTCGGATTGCATAACGGGCTGCGCGTGCGGCCAGTCGATGTCCGCGGTGATGCCGTAGGCCTGTGCCACGCCTTGCACAATCGCAAAGAAGCGCTGGCGCACCAGCTCGGCATCATCATCGGAAAACACCCGCGCCGTGCCGATGAACTTCGCCTCGGGCGGAATCACATTCCACACGGACCCCGCGTGAACGCTCGTCACCGACACCACGGCGGGATGCAACGGCGAAATATTACGGCTCACGATGGTTTGCAGCGATGTGATCATCGTCGCCATCGCCTCGATGGGACCGGTGCCGGATTCCGGACGCGCACCATGGGAACCTTGAGCGTGAAGCGTCACGCCGAAGCGGATGGAACACGCCATCATCGGTTCCTTGCCCACAGCGATTTCATCCGGCTGGTAGTCGGGCATATTGTGAGCGCCGATGATGGCCGACAGCTTCGGCAGGTTCCCTTCGCCGGAATCATCCCTATCGGCGTCACCGGTGTCAATGGCGTTGCTGATGACGCGCAGTGCGCCGAAGCTCGTTTCTTCCGCAGGCTGGAACAATACGTCCACCGTTCCTGCAAGGTTGCGGCGGCTGGCAGGCGTTGCAAGACGCGATGCCGCGCCAATCAGATAGGTCATATGCAAGTCATGCCCGCAAGCATGCATGAATCCGTCTTCCTGTGAAACGAATGGCACGTCAGCCTGCTCCGTGACCGGCAGTCCGTCGATGTCGGCGCGCAGGGCGACACGCGGACCTGGCTGGCCGTCGATGGTTTTCTCACCGCGGATGCGAGCGATGAGGCCGGTTTCCAACTGAGGGGTGGGAACGACATCAATTCCGATTTGCTTCATAAGGCTCTTGAGATACGCCGTCGTGCGCACTTCGTGGAAGCCGGGCTCAGGGTGACGGTGCAGGTAATGGCGGATGGCGCGCAGCTGGTCTGGCGTATAGCCAACGGAAGGATCGTAATCAAGCGGAATGTGCGTCTGCGGATCAAGCAGCGCATCCAGTTGCGCCACATCACCCCAATCTAGGCTTGCTTCCTCGGACTGCTGCGCTGACGCGGACTCACCGCTCACGGTGTCTGTGCTCATGGTTCTCCTTGCCTGCTTCGATGATGCAACCCATCGTAACCCGCGGCATCTAGGAACCAAAGTCATTGCCCCGATTCTCGATTCTCGCAGGCGTTGCGCCCGTGAGCATGCTGGGGTTGAGGTACGGGATACCGGTAGCCAAAACGCCCCTAACCTCCACCATCGGCGACTCATCAAGGAGTCGCCGAAGACGGAAATTAGACGGCACCGCCAACCCGCCGTAACCTCCCTCTTCGGCGACCCACAAACCGCTCGCCGAAGACGGAGGTTACACACCCTCAAAACGAACCCCTAACCTCCCTCATCGGCAACCTACGAACCACTCGCCGAAGACGGAAGTTACACACCCTCAAAACGAATCCCTAACCTCCCTCTTCGGCAACCTACGAACCACTCGCCGAAAACGGAGGTTACACACCCCCGCAACGACCCCCAAACCTCCCTCATCGGCGATCCACAAACCGTTCGCCGAAGACGGAGGTCGCACGCCCCCGAAACAGAAATCAAACCTCCGCCATCGGCGACTCAATCCGAGACTCGCCGAAGACGGAGGATACACACCCCTGGAAAGGAATTAAAACCTCCCTCTTCGGCGACACAATCCAGGACTCGCCGAAGACGGAGGATACACACCCCCGCAACGACCACCTAACCTCCCTCTTCGGCGACACAATCAACCGCTCGCCGAAAACGGAGGTTACACACCCCCGAAACGACCCCCAAACCTCCCTCATCGGCGACCCATGATCCACTCGCCGAAGAAGGAGGTTTCGGACCCCACGAGTCTATGTACTCCGCACATGACGGGCGAAACCACGCACAATGGGCGAGAAAACCACGCACAACAAGTGATACAACCACGCACAACAGGTGATAAAAAACGGGGCTGACCGGACTTTCGCCCAGCCAGCCCCGCGTACCGGCGTTCCCCAACCCGGCACGTCTGGATTACGCGCCCCAACACGCGTCGGTCCGCTAAAACACGGACCTGCTTCCGCAACGCAACGTTTCATTGTTCCATGATTTCATTGCCATGCCGCACGACCGATGCGGCTTTTCGCGAAAGTGCTTTCACCTTATCAACCGACATTCAGCGACGCCACCGAAAACGCCGCAATTGCTTATACCCGCTTCTTATGGCAGGTTCAAAGCCGCCGCACGCAGCCGTGGCGCTGTTCGACATCGGGCGCCACCAACCACCAGCCGCCAAGCACCACATCAGACATGATCAACCGCGAACGGCGCTTAGCATGGAACCATGATCGACCACATGACTCTCAAAGCAAGCAATGTCGAAAAATCTATCGCTTTCTACACCGCCGCCCTCGCTCCGCTGGGCTATGTGCCCAAGGCACACCACGAGCCCACCATTGGGTTCGGTGTGGATGACGGCACCGCGCATTCCGATTTCTATGTTTCCCCGATTGAGCCGGGACGCACTGTTGTTCCCACACACATCGCGTTCCTCGCGCCCAGCAAACAGGCCGTGGAGGAATTCCATGCCGCGGCTCTTGCCGCCGGCGGCACCGACAACGGCAAGCCCGGGCCCCGCGCCTACCATGACGGTTATTGGGCTGCGTTCGTGCTGGATCCGGATGGCAACAACATCGAGGCCGTCGTCAACTGGGCGGGATACCAGGTGCCGCAATCCCGCTGAGCCTCGCTGAGTTCCGCTGAGTTCTGCTGAATCCCGCCGTCTAATTTCACTGCTGAGTTCCCGTTGGATTGCTGCAGTTCTCCTGTTGACCCCGTAGGAATCCCTACACACAGGAATCCTTGCCCGCAGGACTCCTACGGATTCAGGCCATCTGCCTGTGACGCGACCACCTCAGTGGGAGGTGAACCACCACAGGGCGCCAATCACCACGGCCGCCACGACCACCAGCGCCACGATGGCGATCGTGTTGCGTTTGCGCACGGCGCGGCGCCGTTGCTCCAATTCGAGCGTTGGCACGGCGGCGCGCGTGAAATCAACGCGTGTGCGGGCGGATTCCAGCTCGTGGGTGTCGGCTTTCGCATCCGCGAGCCGCGCCTGCGCCTGTTCGATGGTGGCGATGTCCGCGTTCACGCGGTCCACGTTGCTTTCGAAATTCGCCAGCCGCTCCTCATGATTGGCGCGCGCCGAATCATAATTCAGCGCGCCCGTCACGATGCGCGAGCCAAACGACCGCGCCTCCTGCTCATCCTTGGCGGCGAATTGCACCAGCATCACGTCGTTGCCAGACCGGACTTCCAACAACAGCTGCTGCGCACTCCCCTCCTCACCCATCACTTTGTTGGCGAGTTTCGCCGACCTGCTGCCGCTTTCGGTGCGCGGATAGTCGATGCTGGCGCGCACAGCGTCTTCGGCGTCCAGCACACGCACGCTCGCCTGCCCGGAATCCAATCCCAGCTTCGCGTGGTTGTATTCGAGGCGGTCCACATACAACGTGGCGTGCGCAAAACGCGCAACGGGCTGTCCGTACTCGTTTTTCTCGCGTTCGACGAGCTTGCGCGCATCCGCCACGGCATCCGCGTGTTCCTTCTTCGCACGGTTGAGCGCTGATTCCGCTTTTTTCACCCGACTTTGATATTCGCCGTTGACGCGCTTGTATTCGCGTGTGGCGGCATCGTATTCCCGCATCGCGCGCGACGGGCCGCTGCCAAATGCCTCGGCCGTATCCATTTCGTCGCCGGCAGGCGTGCGCTGCACCATCTGACCGCCAGTCCTGTTGGCTCGGGGTTGCGGGACCGAAGGCTCGGTGCGCTGTGCACCTTGCGACCGATCTGCACCTTGCGACCGCCCTGCGGCCTGCGGTTGCGATATGCGCTGCGGCTGCTTGATCGGCTGCGGCGTGACCACAGCGTTCGCCTGCGGCTGAAGATCCTCGGTCCAATTACGACGGGGATTGGCGCTGCTTCCCGTGCTGCTTCCTGCGCTGTTTCCCGTGCTACCTGCGCTACCGCTGTTTCCCGTCACTCCGCGTGCAGAGGAGGATCCGCGCACTGCCCCGTCATATTGCGTTTCGTTCATATCGCTTCCTGTCCCTCGCAATCCTCATTGAGTTACCTACCATCATGCCACGCGCCGCCTCATGGATCAGCGAATTCACGATAGAGTGGAATGCAGCACAACGCTCAGAAGGAATCGCGTATCACGCGATCGTGCATCCACAACATGCATCCACAACAACGGAAGGATAATGATGCCCGAAGGATTGCAAGCTTCTCTTTCGCACTTTGACGAGACGATTGCCTCATCCGTCATGCAACGGGCACGCGATTACTGGCGCCGCGGCCTTGTGTCCATCAACGAAACAACCGATAGCAACGCCGAAGCCAGCGCCACGGTGCATGTGGGAAGCGCGAATTTCACCGTCACCCTCACCATCGCTGACGCACAGCCCTCCACCACCTGCACATGCAGCGCACCGCAGCCATGCCGCCATGCCGCCGCAGCCATGCTGGAGCTGCGCGACGGCAAGTCCCCCGCGCATCTGAACCAGGATGCCGTGGACCGTGCAATCGCCCGCTCCACCACGGACATGGCAGACATCCCTCACGAAATGTACGACGCGCTGCTCGCCGCCAGCGTCGCCAAACACGACATGAGCTTCGTCGGAGGCCTTGGCCCCGAATCGTTCACCTTCATCTGGACCTCGCGCTGGCAGGATATGCCGGCTGATTCAACGCCCAACGATTTCACCCACCTGTATTCCCTCGACGATGCCACGGACATCATTCACCGTTCGCTGACGGATTTCACCGCGCCCAAGCCCGGTCAAAGCGCCGAAGAGCGCGCGAAGGAACTTGAAAACACGCCGATCGAACGCGGTTCGGCGGTGTTCAACGGCGTGCACACCGTGCTGGAAAACGCCATCAAATCCACCGATTGGGAGAAAGCCACTGCTAACATCTGCCTGTGCATCCGCACACTGGCGCAGATCGTGCACGTCTTCAACGACAAGGACGGCATCGCCCGTTCCCACGCACACGCGCTCATGCTGCCCGTCACCCGCTACTTCACGTGGATGAGCGAAGAAGCAGCGCCCGACGTGAGCGGCAACGCGCTGAACGAGCTGATGAAAGCCGGCACCGACGACATGGTGATGCACATCTTCTCCGGCGGCATCCCCGTCTTCAGTTGTGCCCTGCCGTTCGCCCGCTGGGATGACACGAGCATGTGGGCGTACGAGGCCATGGAAACCGCTGACAAAGCCCTGGGCACCGACACCAGCGTGACGGCGTGCGAAAACCGCGGCTTCGACATCGGCTGGTCCCGCCATCGCCTCATCGCACTGCGCCATGACGTGGCGGCGCTCGCCGGAGACTCCACAGCGCTCGCCGAGGTGCGCAAGGAACTGGGCGACGACGTGACCGCTCAGACTTTGAAGCTGGCGAGCGACGTACTGCGCGGCGACAATGACGCGGCGGTGCAGATCGTGCGTTCGGTCAACAAAGCGAACCAAGCGACCGTGGATTCCGCCCGCACGGCGAACGAAGCGCTGCTCATGACGCTCGACATCAACCCTCGCAGCGAGTTGGGTGTCAGCGGGTGGCTGGGCGTCACCGAAGCCGTGATGCAAGCGGCGCTCGACAAGG
This sequence comes from uncultured Bifidobacteriaceae bacterium, assembly GCA_964451025.1. GTDB lineage: Bacteria > Actinomycetota > Actinomycetes > Actinomycetales > Bifidobacteriaceae > Pseudoscardovia. Next base: position 11,984 of record CAYVHC010000014.1, on the reverse strand, counting down.
AAGGCCTCGAAGAGCTGTATACCAACAACATCCTTAACGCCACGGTGAAGATCGGAATCCTGTACGTGCCGCGCATGGCACGCCTCGTGGGGCAGGCCGACTGGCCGGCGAAGAACGCGGAGCTCATGACCAAGTGCGGCCGCCAGCTGGTGCAGCGCCGGGCGATGCTTGCGGATGTGAACGAACAGCTGCGCAAGCAAGGCAAGAATTCCGTGCCGCCGGTCGCCTTGCGCAACCCGGCATACGAGCTGCTTATCATCCAAAATCGCGATGCCGATGCGGCGCTCGATTACATTCGCGTGACGGGCGCTGTGTCCAAGGAGATGCTCGACATCGTGGCTGACAAGTCCCCGGATGAGGCCCGCAAGATCTCCGACAAGCTGCAGGCTGCGCAAAAGGCACGCGGTGAGAAGCCTACTGAGCTCATTGATTCGAAGGAATACGATGTGCTCGATGCCGCCGACGCTGCCGCCGCCGCGGTGGATGCGATTCTGCGTCCCGACGCTCACCCGGCCGAGTGATTCACTCCGCCCACCGTGATTCCAAACCAGTGTCGGCTTGGAATCACGGCTGCCATATGCCCATGAATGAATAGACCTATGCACTATGCGTTTGCATACGACAGTGCATAGGTCTATTTGTTCATCGCCTCCCCAGGGCGTTGTCAGCGATTGCCATTCTTGTGCTCATACTGATGGGAATAGGCGGATTCATACGATTGAGGCGCTGGCGTTGGATTCTGGGGCGCAGTGGGATTTTGCCAGTCGGCCGTCGTCTGTTGCCCATAACCCGAGTATTGATCCCCTGCCACAGGCGATCCGTCAGCGGCAGGCGTTGCGGGATCATCAGGAGTGTAGGCGTAAGGGTCAAGGGTGGACTCATCCGCAATGTAGGAAGCTGGCTGGTATTCCTGCGGCTGATACCCCTCTTGGTACCCCTGCGGCTGGTTTCCCTGCGGCTGATATACCGGCGTCTGATAGTCCTGGGATTGGTATCCCTGCGGCTGATAGCCATCTTGGTACCCCTGCGGCTGGTTTCCCTGCGGCTGGTATACCGGCGTCTGATACCCCTGTGGCTGATATTCCGCCGACTGGTACCCCTGCGGCTGGTACCCCTGTGGATATCCCTGTGATGGATACCCCTGCTGTGACTGGTAGTACCCTTGCGGTTGATAACCCGGCTGGGAACCTGGCTGAGGATACGACGGGTCCAGATACGGAACTGCACCGCCCACAGGAACCATCCCGCCCGCGAAATCAGCACGCGGGGAATACGTAAGCGTGGTCTCGTACCACGATTCATCCACATGCTGCGCGTCAAAGCCCTCGGGCAGATCCGCAGGTTCGTGCGCACACGGCAGACCGGCAAACGGCGTGCCGGGAGCCTCCGGGTAAATGCACCCGCCATCACCGACAGGCACGCGTTGCGCCAGCTTGACGCCAACCACTCGCGCCAGCGCCTCCACGAGCAGCATCCATACGCCCGGCAGCAGGAAGCACCATGGCATAGGTGCAATCGCACCCCCCATATTGGCAGAATTGCCCGCCTCAGCATCCAAGAAGAAGCCGTCGCCACCAGTACCCGTTATGTGCAGCCGCAGCGACAGAATCATGAAGCCGAACTGCAATGCGGCGGCTATGGGCAGCATCGCAACCAGAGCCTTCCACACGTGGGACCATTGGCCGGATTGCACATCGGCGCGATACCGTTTGCCGGCTCGCAGCGCCAAATACAGCGTCAATACCACGAAAGCCGCGAACACCACCCATGTGAACCACGCACAACTCATCGTGGGGAACGACCCCAGCCACGCACCGGTGAACAGATCATGCAATTCTCCATTCGCCGGCAGGCTGCCATCGCCTACGTCGGATTGACCCAGCGGATGCAACTTGTACATGCCAAAGCAGCACAGCATGAACAGGTACAACGCCACTTCCGGCACCAGCGGAATCATGCCCACCCACATCTTCACAGGGTTCGAGGCAAGCCACTGCCCTGCAGGGTTCGAAGCAGTCATGTTTGCCCCAGCGTAATCGCTTATCGAATAGCACAGCAGCAGCGAATACACGAACGCCGCCACGGCAAACAGCCCGGAACCAAGCACAAGCGCTTCCGTCACGGTGCGCACATAACCCGACTGCCGATGCATCCACCGCCAAGCGGCGTGGAACACACTCGGCGCTCCGCAGGCACGATTGCCCAGGCTGATGCCAATCGCCGCACCCACGCCAGGCAAAACCCACGCCATGAAGACGGTGAGATGCGTGAACGCTGAATAATGCGACATGAAGGTGATGACGAACAGGCTCGCCGATTCATTATGCCTGCCTGCAGCCAGCAGCACCGAGATGATTACCGACGCCCCTATAGCCGTTTCGATACCGCCATAGAGAGCGGCCCTTTTGACACGACGCAAGGCACCGGACTTGGCGATGATGTAAGCGCCGAACGCCGCTCCCAGCAACATCGCCACTCCTGCGATGCCTATTCCGCCGCGAAGCGTCGCTTCGTAAGAAACCATCGGGCTGTCTCCCGAGTCAGAAAGAAACATCTGCATACTGCTGCCGACGTTCATCGTCAGGTTGCATTGAACGCTTCCTCCGATGCCCAGCCCCAAAGCGAGCGCGAACACCGTGAATATGCCCGGTTTCAAGCTGTCAATGACGTTTTGTACCATGCCCGAAAGTCCTGAGGAATCGTCCATCCCGCCTAATCCCAATCCGCCTGAGCCCATGCCGCCGAGCGCATCCGTGCCGGCGTGTTGCATTGCGGATGCCAGTGAGCTGAAGGGCACCAGCTCCAGCAGAATCGTCACGAGGGTGAATGCAATCGCCGCGGCCACTGCGAGCAGCGCAGCAAAAATCGCCGCACGGTGCAGGTCTCCCCAGCCATGGCGAGCGCCGCGTCCAGCGGATTCCGATTGCAGCGTCATGCGAAACTGCGGCTGCTGCGGCGCCGGTTGCGTGAATGGCGCCTGCGGTGGCTGGAACTGCTGTGGTGGCTGAGACTGCTGCAATTGCGGCTGCGGCTGCAGGGGCGCCCCGCATACCGCGCAATACAGCTGTCCTTCTGGCACCATCGCGCCACATACCGAGCATTGCATATATTCCCCTCTCCTCCATGTCACCGGCGCATTGCCCTCCGTGCATTGCGACAACGCCATGCACATTGTTATACACATCGTACCGCAGGCAATCGCACCGTAGGCAAGCACCACAGGCAATAACACCGCAAGTGATATCGCGGACATGCACCAAGCCGAGGCAACCGCCTGACGACCATCACGACAGTAGCCGCAGAATGTCGCCACGCGTCATGCGACCAATCGACGGCAGCGCCGGAACATTCTCATCACCGTCGAACAGAGCGGCGTCAGCGATTGTCGCATCGGCGTCGCTCATCGCCCCGGCACTGCGATCCACCGTCGTAAACGCGTGGGCGAGGCGGCTCTTGCTCTCCTGCATGTTATGCACACGCTCCTCCACTGTGTCGGCGGCAATGACCTGATAGACGTCCACGTCATGCGTCTGACCGATGCGATGCGCCCTGCCGGTCGCCTGATCCTGTGCCGCAGCATTCCACCATGGGTCTGCGTGCACCACCACGGAGGCACCAACGAGGTTGAGTCCCGTGTTACCCGCCTTCAGGGAGATGAGCATGACGGGAGCTCCCACCCCGGCATTGAAATCTTTGGCGAGTTCGACGCGACGTTTCTTCGGCGTGGAGCCGACGAACTGCACGTTGTCTATGCCGGCTTTATCCAGGCTGGCGCTGATGATGTCGAGGAACATGGTGAACTGCGAAAACACGAGCACCCGCCTGCCCGAATCGATGGCGGAGCTGACGATGTCCACGATGGCGTCGAGTTTGGCCGATGATGCCGGTGCGTTGTTATAGACGAGGCGCGGATCGCAACAGATTTCACGCAGACGTGTCAGTTCGGCGAGCACCGACAAAGTCATGGTGGACAGTGATTCATCAGGGTCGCCGTCAAGCATTGCGCGCAAGCGATGCTCCTGTGCTGCATAAAACTTGCGTTGCGCGCCTTCAAGCTGCACTTTGACCGTTGTTTCCAACCGTTCTGGCAGATCATGCAGCACCTGCGACTTCAACCGCCGTTTGATGAACACTTGCGTGATGGCACGCAGCCGCAGCGCCGCGGGCACATCCGTGCGACCATCTTCGATGGCCTGCACGATCGGCGTTTCGAAATAAGAGCGGAACCAATGGTAGCTGCGCAACAAGCCGGGCATCAAAAAGTCAAAGATGCTCCATAGCTCACTCAGCTTGTTTTCGATGGGCGTGCCGGTAAGCGCAAAACGATGCTGCGCATTGAGGCTCTTGGCAGCGTGTGTCATCTGGGCTTGTGGATTCTTGATGTATTGCGCCTCGTCAAGCACGACAGTGGAAAACATCGCATCCTTGTAATCATCGATGTCGCGGCGCAACAGGTCATAGGATGTGATGATCAACTCCGGCGGTTGCGGCGTGTCACCGGATTGCACGGGTTGCGCAGATTGCGCAGCGTCACCGGATTGCGCAGGTTGCACAGGTTGCGTCGCTTCATCGCCTGCCACGGCGTTTTCCGCATTGCCATCCGCCCCCGGCATTGTGGCGCCTTCGGCCGCCCTCGCCACTTTGCGCACGATCGCCCGCCGCTGGGCCTTGTTGCCGGCGGCGACCTCCACGCGAAGATCGGGCGCGAACTTCGCGCATTCGGACGCCCAGTTATACACCAAGGATGCCGGGCACACGACAAGCGCCGTGCCATCCTGGCGCCGCGCGAGAAGAAGCGCAATGGTCTGCACTGTTTTGCCCAAGCCCATCTCATCGGCAAGAATGCCGCCGAAGCCCTTGTCATACAGTGTCGACAACCACCGGAATCCATCCAGTTGATAGGGGCGCATCGTCGCATTCAGGCTTGCCGGCGCGCTGTAACGCTCAGGGTCTATGACGTCCATGTCGTGCACATAGTCGCGGAATGACTCGTCTTCGACCACCTCGTCATCGTCCAGCGCCTGCGCCACGAACGCACGGGAGGCAGGCAGCTGCACGGCACCGTTGGCGATGTCATCATCCGTCAGCCCCAAGGCCTCGGCGGCGTCACCGAATTTCATGAGCTCGTCGCTCGTATGGGAATCCTCCAGGTCGATGAATTCTCCATTGCTCAAGCGGTGGTAGCGGCGGCGCCTGCGGTAGCTGGCGAGCAGTGCGGCGACCTCACTCGCCGAGATCTCATCAGCGATCGGCGAGACCTCCAGCAAGTGGGATTTCATGGATACGCCGAAGCGCAGGCGTTTGATCGCACGGGGCTTGATTGCATTGAATGCATCCGTCGCATACACGGTGCCCGTCTGCCTCAGCGCATTGAGGCCATGATGCATGAGGAACATGATGGTGTCGGCATCGTCGTCTTCGATCAATGCCAGCCCTTGGTCATTGACCGCAGGGAAAAGCTGACGCACCATGTCGATGCCGATGCCTTCTTCCGTGGTGTTCCGGAACAACTTCGTCATGGCCCTCTGCTGGCTCATCCGCGCATGGACCACGCCCTGCCGGGGAATGAGCTGCACGGATGCGCCGGGATATTCGGCGACGAGCTCGCAAGTGACGCCATGGTCGTCGCGGTCGAGGTAGAACGCGAAGTTCGGGTCGATCATACGGCGTGATTCGCTTCCCTCGATCGTGGGGAGGGTGAGCTTCACTCCCGCGGATTCCAGCGCCGGCACAACGGAATCCTCGAACATCGCCCAATCCGACGCCGAGACATATTGCTCGCCTGACTCACCACACAAGGCGTTCAACGCCGACTCAGCATCGATGAACCCTTGGGACAGGCGGAAAAACGCCACGGTGCCGTTGGTCTGGGGGGATTCCACCACCGCATACGAATGATGCACACCATGCACGAACGTCTTGATGTGCGTGGCGGATGTGAATGTCACGCCTCGCGCCGCGCTGAAATCCTCGGCGCTGTATGGTTCGCCCGTTTGCTTGACAACAGTGGGATTCCCCGGCAGTTCCGCTTCCACCGTGACAACAACGGCGGGGTCTCCTTCAAGAATCGGAGCGTTGTGCATCGTGCTCGGGTCCGAGTACGGCGTTCCGCTGTGGCACTGGAACATGAGGAAGCTCGGGATGGGGTCAGCAGCAGTGGAATCAGGAACAGAGGAATCAGCAATCGCCTGATCCTCGTTGCGCGCCGCGTTCCGCCGCCGTTCTTCCTCAGCCGTGTGCTCCTGGATCGTCTCGAGATTCGCCGCCACGTGAAGACGCGCAATGGCCAGTGGACTCTTGCGGTTCGTCACGAACGCCGGCGCATACCATTCGTCATCAGGCGCATCGCTTTGCACATACGACCCATGGAGGTCGAGCAGCTCACACACTTCAGGCTCGCTGATGCGCATTTTTTTGCCAAGTTCTGGCGCATAGTCACCGGAGGCGTAATAGCGCAACCCCATGGTGGCGACCGTGCGCCGAGTGTCTTGCACACGCAGAAGATATGCGTAAATCCGCCGGGAATACGCGTCAAGCAACTGCGGGGCATGCACGAATGCAAGCTTCTTGCCATAGGCATCGTATGTGCAATCGCGAAAATCCCCGATGAGCCTGGTCAGGTCCTGCACCACGTATGAAAGCTGCCCGCAGCTGATGCGCAGCGAGAACTCCCATCCGCCCGAGCTGTATTCCAGATGCGGCTGCAGATGCACGTTTCCTATGGTCGGCACGACTGCGGATGATGCAACTTTTGCCCTTCTGCGCCCGTGGCCTTTCGCTGAACCGGCAGCGTTGTCTTCCCATTCGCGCAAGGATTCCAATGCACTCCGCCGATTTTGCCGACGCACGCCGGTTTTTCTCGAATTCGCCCGCTCCATCACTTCTTGCAATGCTGATGATGTGCGGCGGGCAGATGTTCTCCTTGACCGGGATGTCGCCGCCGACGGTTGCGCCGACGGTTGCGCCGACAGTTGCGCCGACAGTTCGGGCAGCGACATGCGCATGGCCCCTTCCGGCTCATCCATGTGAAGCCCCCAGCGCAGTGATGCAGTCGCAAACATCTGCGGCATGATGATGAACAATTCGCACAGGGCGATTTCATGCGCGCACAGCATTTCGTGAGAATGTCCTGCGGCGTCGGCGCTGCGCCCAGGATGTTTTCCGGCGGAGTGCCTTCCGGCGGAGCGTACCCGCGATGGGCGTGGCGATGATGCAGCAGACGGCATCAATGACCGCGACATGCGGCCTCCCCTGCTGCCAAAGCTCACCCCATCCGACGCATCTGCGTCACCGTAGCCGATAATGTCGTCGCGATCACCGAAATCTGCAAAATCGTCATAATCATCCTCGGATTCCCGCCACCAGCCGCCGCCATCGCCGATACCACCAACACCACTGGAGTCACTGGTCTCAGACGCTTGGGCAGCATAATCATCACGACCGCCTTCGCTCACATCATGCGGCTTGCCGTGCGAATCCAGCCAGATTCCCGACCTATTGAGCAATCCGACCGGGCAATCACACAGGGCGCTGCTCACTTCCATCGACCCATCGGCGCCAGGGGTGATGGTGAGCGCCACCGGCCTCCAATCATCGCCGCGCCTGCCGCGAGCGCGCACGGCTCCAGTCGTCGCTGTATCGTTCAATCCGAAATCATCGCCTCGGGGCACCGCCGCGAGATTCACCTCGCCGTGAATCCTCACCACGCGACCGCCGACATCCATGACGTCGCCAATGTCTATGCCAGTGGCGCGAATGTCTTTGGAATACAGCGACAGCCTGGCGCCGCTGATGTAATCGTCGGATTCCGACTGGGCACGCAAGCACTCCTGCCATAGCTGAGGTCTGATGCTCGCACGAATCTGCCGTTGTATTGCGATTCGTTCGGCAGAATCAGAGGCGTTCATGCCCGCGTGCATCGAGCCGCGTCGCCAGCCGCGACCATCGCCGTATTCAGAATCCCTCTCAGACACACAAGCCTCCCCGCGCTACTGCTACCCTCCACATGCTATACCGCCGTGTCAGCAATACGAAAAAACGCTCCAAGCATAACGCTTGGAGCGTCGCAGCCCCGATGCACCGCGCGATGCATCAATACGCCGCGCGGTTCATGGGAGCCGTGTCCGATAAAGGGCTGACCAGCCCATCATCAGCTTTCAGACTGCGCCTGATTGCCGTCGGACTCTTGCTGCTCGGAGGCAACAGCAGCAGACTGCGCTACTTCGGTCGATTCCATTGTGCTGGTGGTGGAATCCGCCGCGCTGGTGGAATCTGCCGCGCTGGTCGATTCCGCAGCGCTGGTGGATGCAGTGAATCCGCTCGGCTGCGTTGCAGCATCAGTAAACGGGGTCTGCGATGCCGCCGCGCCATGAACCGGCATGGCAATGGTAGGAGCATCGGAACCCTGCTGTGCAGCGAACGAATCAACACTAGGCGTTTCAGACTGCACAGCCGCAGCAGGAGCCGGTGCGGCAGGCGCATCGACCGCTACGGTGCCAGGCAGCACGAACTTGTAAAGCGCTGGCAGCGCAGTGACAAGCCGCTGACCGATGAGGCGCGACAGCACCTCGACGATGAACACGCACACCGGCACCAGCAGCAGAATGCTCGGTTCCACCCTGAAAGCGGAGCACTCATCCGATACTGTCATCTCAATACCTTGGAACAGCACCCACAGCACCAGCATCACGCCGAAGGAAGCAACAGGCGCCTGCCATGCCTGGTCCCAACCAGCTTTCGCCGGATCATACTGGTTGCGCAAGGCCTCGCGCATCACCAGATACAGCAGCACGAGCACGAACAGCACGAGCAGAACCCACCACACCCAGGCATACGAATGCATTCCTGAGAACGCGGAGTTCTTCTTGATGAGATTGGCAAAATTGAGGCTCATGGTTGCACTGCCGCTCGACGAGTTAGCCATTTCGACGCCACCGAAGGTCAGTATCGAAAGCAGTGCAATCACCGCGGTGCCAAATCCCACGGAACACACGCTGGCAAGAAGATACTGAGAGGACGCGGAGTAGGAATGGCCCACCTTGCCAGCGATGAACATCACCAGCATCGCGATGAACACAACGGCTGCGCAGAAGGCGAACACGATTTCGAAGAATTCGACAAGCGTGCGCAACCAGCCGCGAGTATGGGACTTCCACCACGAGTACGCAAGGAACACGTTGTTACGCCCCGCCGACGTGGCAGAGGCAAGCGCGGATCCCGCCAGAGCGCCAAGCGCAGCAAGGATGAAAGGTAGGAAGAATGTGCGGGCTGTCACAAAGGTCATGCTGGCGCTGGCGCCGAAGCCGGAAGACGACTTGACAACGCTGACGGCAGCAAGGATGAGACTCACGACTCCCACCGCAAGTCCAGCCACCACAGACGACACAACGCCAGCCCAACGGAATCGGATGGCGTTCTTCCGCGACAGCATGTACACGCCGAACGCGCTGCCCACGACGAGTGCAATGCCTGCAAGTCCCAGCACGCAAATCGATATCGACAGCTGATCGGCGATCGAGGACATCATGGATGACACAAAATCGGAGTCGGAGAGTTCGCCGTCATATTTAAGGGAGAGCTTTGCCGAGCCTCCGAGCGCGATCAACAACAAGTACACGAAAGCCTTGAACGGGCTGATATCAACCCCCGCATCACCCAATTCCGATGACACGAATCCGCTCATGGCGCTGGGACGGAAGACCATGCACAGCAACAGCACGATGAGGTTCACAACAAGAGCGGCAGCAAGTCCGATTCCCACACCCTTGAAAGCAACCTGCCACACCGCCGGGCGGCTCAGATCGTTCTTCAGCTCAGCGACCTGCGGGTTGGACGCCGCCTGGGAAGCAAACTGCTGCTGAGCGGACTGAGCAGCGGCAGGCTGCGCAGCGAACGACTGCATGGGCTGAGCGGCTACCGGCTGCTGCGAGGGCTGTGCGACGGGCTGCTGCACTGCAGGCTGTGCGACAGGATGTGCGGGCTGAGCGGCAGCAGGCTGAGCAAGCGGTTGTGCGCCATACTGCGGTTGCGGCGTGGGCTGAGTTGTTCCTGGCTGTGCAGCGGCAGACTGCGCATTTTGCACTGCGGCAATCTGAGATCCACAATTGCTGCAGAAGCGCGCACCCTGCGCCACAGGCGCGCCACATTGAGGACAGAACATAAAAGCTCCCTTTCAAATTCATGACATTTCGCACTCAATGTCCATGGTATCTCATGGAATCTGTTCGATTGGGGAGACTACAGCAGCAACCTGTCAGAATGGTGATAATGAAATGAATCCGAGATGACAAAACGCCGCGGGGCGGTTCCGCGTATGTCGTCACTCTGGAATCCAGCGAACAACACGCCACGCACGCGGCACGCCACGCACCACACAGCACGCAGCACCCGCGGTTGATACAACAATGGCCCGCACCACAAGGCGCGGGCCATGATTCACACAACGCGATGCATCACAGCAATGCCATGCACACGAAGTCGAGGATGAACAAAGCGGCGACGACCCAGATGACGGCAGAGACCTCCTTGGCCTTCTTCTTGCAGGTCATCACGATGCAGTACGTGATGAAGCCGCCTGCGATGCCGTAGGAAATCGAATACGAGTACGCCATGAACACGGCGGCGAACAGCGCCGGGATGGCCTCGTCGATGTTGCCCCAGGCGATTTCCTTGAGGCTGGATGCCATCATGCAGCCGACGATAACGAGCACGCCTGCAGTTGCGGCGCTCGGCACGGCCGAGATGAGCGGCGACAGGAAGATCGACAGGATAAAGCAGATCGAGACGACCACGGAGGTCAGACCGGTGCGACCGCCAGCGCCAATGCCCGCGGCGGATTCCACATAGGTCGTGGTGTTCGAGGTACCGAAGATGGAACCGATGGATGTGGCGATGGAGTCGGCAAACAGCGCGCGATCCATCTTGGAGCTGAAACCGGAGCCATTCTCCAGCGACTTCTCGTCTTCCTCAGAGAAGATGCCGGTGCGGCGGCCGGTGCCGATGAACGTGCCGATGGTGTCGAAGGTGTCGGACATCGAAAACGCGAAGATCGTGACGAGCACGAGCGGGATGCGCGCGGGGTTCGAGAACAGCGCGGGGAATCCCTCTGGCGTGAAGATGGCGCCGAAGGTCGTGGGAAGCTGCGAGAAGGCCTCCCCCACCGACACAGAGTTCGACATGGAGGTCAGGCCCATCGGAATGCCGATGATGGCGGTGATAACGATGGTGAGCAGCAGTCCCGCCTTCACCTTCGTGACGGTGAACACGATGGCGAGAACCAAGCCAATGAGGAACAGCCACAACGTGGGGGTGTTCAGGGTCGCCAGCCCAGGCGTTGCGCTGATGGCACCGCCGTTGGCGGCTTCGCTCGGGTCACTGGGGGTGAACTTGATGAACCCGACGTTGAGCATACCCACGTAGGCGACGAACAAGCCGATGCCAGCACCGATGGCATGCTGGAGCACCGGCGGGATGGACTTGATGATCATCTTGCGGATCTTGGTGACCGTGATGAAGATGTTGATCAAACCGCACAGGAACACCATGCACAGCGCTTCCTGCCACGTGAAGCCCAGGCCGAAGCACACGGTGTAGGTGAAGAAGGCGTTGAGGCCCATGCCGGCTGCCTGTGCGTACGGCACATTGGCGAACAAGCCCATGATGAGCGTGCCGATGACGGCGGCGATGATGGTGGCGAGGAACACGCCTCCCCATGGCATTCCGGTCTTGCTCAGGACCTGTGGATTGACGACGATGATGTACGACATCGCGAAGAATGTGGTGAGGCCTGCGGTTATCTCTGTGGATACCGTGGTGCCGTTCTCCTTGAGATGGAAGAACTTCTCCATGTGCTGTGGCTCTCCTTGTGATGGATCTGAAGGCAATCACTGGTGATTGATGGACGCGAATGACGAGAGCTGCGCAGCGTTGGCGCGGTCACGAGGGCCGCAACCACGTGCGCCGTCACCCCCGCCAAACACGTTCAC
>CAYVHC010000013.1:0-24817 GCA_964451025.1 uncultured Bifidobacteriaceae bacterium | reverse complement strand
AGTGACCTGCGGCGCTGCGTGGCTCAGGGCGCGACGCGGAAGAACGGCAATCCAACACTGCAATCCAATACGACATCCAACAAGGAACAACCAACAGGCGCGATCGCCCCATCGATTCCATGGGGCGATGGACGATCGGCAAGGAGCGACAGGAGCAATCATGATGTGGAGAAAGAAAGCGGCGTCCCGCGCGGATGCGCTCGCGGTCTCAAGCAATTCGGACACGACGACGCAATCCGTGCAGGAATCCGTCCGACAGCAATCCACCCAGCAGGAAACCGCCCGACAGGAGGCTGTGCGGGCGGCCGACGGCATGGTGCTGCGCCTCGACCATGTGTCGAAGGTCTATGGCAGACTGCGCGCCGTCGATGACCTGAGCCTGACGGTGCCGCGCGGGCAGTGGCTCGCCATCGTCGGTTCGTCCGGCTCAGGCAAGACGACGCTGATGAACATCATCGGCTGCATGGACGCCCCCACGTCCGGCACCGTCACCATCGAGGGACGGCAGCTTGCCGACATGGGCGAGTCGCAGATGGCGCAGGTGCGCAAGAACGTCGTCGGGCTCGTGTTCCAGAAGTTCTACCTCGTGCCGTATCTCACGGCGCTTGAAAACGTGATGGTCGCGCAGTACTACCATTCGGTGGTCGATGAGAAGCAGGCGATGGATGCTTTGCGCAAGGTGGGGCTGGCCGACCGTGCCAAGCATCTTCCCAGCCAGCTGTCCGGCGGCGAGCAGCAGCGCGTGTGCATCGCCCGCGCCCTCATCAACTGCCCGCAGATCATCCTGGCGGACGAACCCACCGGCAATCTGGATGAGGCGAATGAGAAGATTGTGCTCAGACTCTTCCGCGAACTGCATGAGCAAGGCACCACGATCATCGTGGTCACGCATGATGCACTCGTTGCTTCCTGCGCGCAGCGTGAGATCATGCTCAACCATGGTGTGCTCGCCGGCGAGAAGTGGAACGATGGCGAGGCGAAGCGGCGGTATGAAGCCATGGGCGGGCGCCCGGCATACAGCGGTGCGCATGAGCCCGATGCCGCGTCGATACCCGAAGGATTCGACAATCCGACGAAGGCCGCGAAGACCGGCGGCAGCAATGCGCTGGGTGATGATGCAGCGGATTACGGTGCGGTTGGTGATGATGCAGTTGGCGATGATGCACTGGATGACCGCGCGGTTGACGCCACGATTCCGCCAAAGGCTGCGGCAGAGGCTGTGTCAAGCGCTGCGTCAAAGATGCCGTTGAAAGCGCCTATGCGCAAGGCAGTCGCAGCCCTTGGCGCGGTGATTGCCTTGGGCGCTCCCTCGCTTGCCGGGTGCGGCGAACCCAAGGCGGTGCCTGCCGACGACGAGTATGCGGGCAGTGAGGAATCCTCGTCCGGCAACGGTTCCGACGATTCCGCCGGCTGGAAGTCCGCTCCCAGCGCCGCCAGCGCTTCGGGCTCGGCAGCCACCGCCACCGACACCGGCGATTACGCCGATGGCACTTACAAGTCCAGCGCCACGTACGGACCCGTGGGGGAGGACAGCATCGACGTGTCGATCACCGTCGCTGCCAGCCAGGTGACGGACGTGCAGGTGGTGGGTCATGCCTTCACATCCGTGTCGGAAGGCCATCAGGATGATTTCATCGCCGCGATCGGAGGCGTGGTGAAAGGCAAGCCCCTCAAGGATCTGTCCGTGGACAAGGTTGCCGGTGCGTCCTGGACCTCCGACGCTTTCAACGCCGCCCTCGACGTGATACGGCAGGAAGCCAGCGCCGCTCGAACCGATACCTCCGACACCGGGGAATGAACCGGCGCCAATGAATCAACAGGCAGACTGGTTAAATACAATCAAATAAAGGCAAACGAAGGCAAACAAAAAGGCTGCCTCCGCTCAAATCCCAAGCGAAGGCAGCCTATTGCATATTGGCTGTGGCGACTAGCGCTCGATGGAGCCCAGCTCCATGAAGTTCGCCAAATCGTCCAGCTCAAGGCCGGTGTAGTCCTTGATGTTGGTCACCTGCGGACCATCGAACACCACGCCCTCCGGGGTGAAACCCGTGATGGCGACCACCGTTGCGCCGCTTGCGCCGCCAGACTCCAAGCCCACCTTGGAATCCTCGAACACCAGGCAGTCCTGCGGGTCGGCGTCCACGATCTCAGCGGCACGAAGATACGGTGCCGGGTCCGGCTTGGCGGCAAGGCCATCCTCACCACACACATATCCGACAAACGCGCCCTCGGGAGCCTGCTCCGCCATGTTACGCACCATGGCGCGCGGGGAAGCGGAGACAATGACATTCGGAATGCCAGCGGCGGCGAGCTTGCGCAGCAGCTCCAGCGAGCCGGTCGTCCAGCACGGGGTTTCCTTCTCGCGGCCGATCACATAGCCGATGATCTCACAGCGCAGCACCTCGGTATCCACCGGCTCGCTGATGTATTCCTTCAAGATCTCCAGCAGGCGAGGCGTGGACTGGCCGCGCGCGCGAAGCGGCACATCGTCGCTCCACTGGCCGCCATGCTTCTCGATCACGTAGCGCTCGCCGTCCGCCCAATAGGGCTCGGAGTCGATGAGCGTGCCGTCCATGTCCCAGAAAACCGCGGCGGGAAGGCGCATGCCTTCCTCGGCGTCAAGGTCGGTTTGGGCAAAAGTCAAGGTTTCATTCGAATTCACGCGCTTCATTATGCCAACACGCACGAACAAGATGGGTCTGTCGGCATTCATCCGCTTGCCATGTGGACGCCATTCCATACTTGCCAGATTCCGCTCCTGTTGTTTTCCCTTCTCTTTACTGGAATGTCGCTTTTGTTTCTTGGCTCTGCCCTGAACCGACCTATATTGAAGCTGATAGGGTTGCTATAAAGGGAGATCAATGATGAAAAATTCCAATGATTCCAATCAATGCCGCGGCTGATTTTCCGGCGTTGTGTCTGGGTGGTCGGGGTGGTTTCTTCAATACTCTGCGGTTTCCGTCGTTGAAAGTGGCTTTCCGGGTCGCGGAGTACGCCGCCTCGTATTGTGAGGTGGCGGAAGCTGCCTCGACGGCGACAGGCCGTTCTACCTGATAGATTGCAAGGATTCGTCCGCCAAGGACTCCCAGGTGTTGGAAGAGGAGGAGTACACCGGGTATCGTCCGATCGGCACTACTGCCGAGTGGATTGAACGCACTTTGGAGGACCTGAAGCAACGGGTCGAGGACAGGAAGCTTGAGGTGGATGCCTACGGCGTGCTGCGCTACGTACCGCAGGACTGAGAGTAACGGTTGGAGCGGTCTGTCCCTTGGTGCGAGCGGGTGCCTTGGTGCAAGCGGGTGCCTCAGAATGAAGATGCACCCGCTTCGCTACGTGTGGTCATATCACAAGTAGCGCCGCTCACAGCTGCTTCATCCAGCGGCGGGAGCGGAACAGGGGGAGCGAGATAAGCGTTTTCGCGGTTTCTTCCTGCGAGATCATCGCATAGACGCCCACGACAGACCAGTGCCATGCGAAACCGGAAAGCAGCGCGAGCGGCACGCCCACGCACCATGTGCCCAGCAGGCTGACGGCCATGATGTAGCCGGTCTTGCCGCCGCTGCGCAGCACACCGCTGCTCATGATCATGTTCACCACGCGCAGCGGGAACATGATGGCAAACACCACGAGAATCTGCTGTGTGATGGCGCGCACGGAGTCGTCCACCTGGAAGATTCGCACGTATGCGCCTCGCAGCGCCACCACTGCACCGGCGATGACGATTGCTGCGACGAAGCCGTCTCGCAGCAGCCGGCGCGCCGTGGCATAGGCGCCATTCTCATCGCCTGCGCCCAGCTTGCGCCCCACCATGAGCAGCGCTGCCTGTGCCAGTCCCGCCAATGCGCCGAACACCAGCGTGGTCATGGGGTTGATGAGAGTCATGGCGGCCATGGAGTCTGTGCTCAGATGACCGTAGACGGAGGCATACACGTTGTTGCCCAGCTGCCACAGGAAGTCGCCCGCGACCATAGGTGCGAGCACGGAGCCGAACATCCCCAGTTCGCTGCGCGTGCGATAGAGCGCCGGGGTGAGACCCCACTGCGTGCTCTCGTGTGCCGTGCTCCCGTGTGCCGTGTTCTCGTGTGCCCGTGGGCGACCGGCATTGCGTCGGCGCGCGAAATACCACAGCACGCCCGCGCACGCCACGCATTGCGATGCCGTCGACGCCCATGCGGCGCCGCGCACACCGAGCGCTGGTGTGCGTGGCGTGCCGAAAATCAGCACGAAGTTGAGCGCCGTGTTCGCCACCGCTGCGGCGATGCCAGCGTACAGCGGCACTTTGGCGGCATCCGTGCACCGCAGATACACGGCGATGATGTTTTCAACCACTTGGGGAATGAATCCCAGCGCGTAGATGCGGATGTATGGCGCGGCTGCGGCGATGGTCTCCGGATCGGTCGAATACAGCCCCATGATGCGCGTGGGGCTGGCGATGCACGCCGCAGCGCACATCACGGCAAGCGCGCTCATCGCGGCGAGGCTCGTGTAGAAGGCCTGCCCGGATTGGCGCGCATCACCCTTGGCGGTCGATTGAGCCATGATGATGCTCGCCGCACCCGCCACCGAAAACACGAGCGTGTTGTACAGTCCCACGAAACTTGCCGCGATGCCGATCGCTGCCACGCTCACCGTGCCTAGCTGGCCGATCATGACCTGGTCGATGACGCTGAAGGAGGATTGCAGCAGGTATTGCAAGGTGACTGGCAGCGCGATGCGGCGCAGTTCTCGTCGGAAGCTTGCGTTCACCTCGGATGCGGATGGTGCGGAGGGTGCGGATGGCGCAGAAGG
This sequence comes from uncultured Bifidobacteriaceae bacterium, assembly GCA_964451025.1. Lineage (GTDB taxonomy): Bacteria > Actinomycetota > Actinomycetes > Actinomycetales > Bifidobacteriaceae > Pseudoscardovia. The sequence continues at coordinate 20,029 of CAYVHC010000013.1, read as the reverse complement.
CGTGGGGTCGGGCAGTGCGTTGTTGCTCATAGTGGAGCCTCGGAAAATCAGCGGGAACAGTGCATTGAAAGGTTGTGGGAACAGTGTGGTTGTGACGCAGCCGTCATACAGCGCCACCTAACGGTGCCGTCAGACGACGAAAACGGTTTGCACGAGCACCATGTAGAGAATCGTTCCCGCAGCCATCGACACCATCATGTTGCGCTTCCACAGGTAGCTTGCCCACACGATGAGCAGCGCAATCGCCTCGGGGATGCCGTAAGGCCATGCCAGCAGGTTCACGGTGCGCAGGCAGTAGACGACGAGCAGACCGAACACTGCCGGCCCCAGCACGCGACCAAGATATTGCACGTAGGCGGGGATTGGTTTGCCGGAGGGGAACAGGATATAAGGGATGAAGCGGTCGAGCACGGTGGCGAGAATCACCACGCCGATTGTGATGGCGATGTGAAGCGGATCCATGTCAGTCCTGCCTTTCGTCAGCCGGCTGCTTTTCGACGACCGGCAGGTTGCGTTCGATGGGGCCGCGCAGCGCTGTGAGCAGCACGAGGATCGTGATCATGCTCGGCACGATGAAATTATCCGGTCCGAACACCAGCAAGCAGGTGAGGGAACCGAGCAGGCCGATGCATTCTGCCGCATGGGAGCGCAGGAAGCCGTAGATTCCATGTTTCTTCGCTTCGGTGGTGCTGGTGAGCCATTGGTTGAGGAATATGACGGCGAACATCGTCGTCATCACGAAATCCAGCCCCTTCGTGTTGAAGGTGAGCATGGACCCGCACACCGCGCCGATGGCGCTGCCGGCAACCCAATAGCACTGGTCGAGCGCTGAAACCCACAGGTAGAACCAGCCGTGGTCCACGTCAGCGGGGATGGGGGCGGAATAATTCACGGCGAATGTCTCATCGGTGGTGCTGAAGATCAGGTAGGGCTTCTTGCGACCGGTGTCGCGGTATCGGCCGAGCATGGCGATGCCGTAGAACAGATGCCGCGCGCCCACCATGAGCGCCGTGACGAAAGCGGACAGCGGATTGAACGCCGACGCCAGGATCTGCACCAACAGGAACTCCATCGAACCCGTGTAGATGAGGGCGCCGGTGAGAGGCGGCAGCCACACGGGCATGCCGGAGCTCGTCATGAGGATGCCGTAGGTGATGCCCAGGAACACATAGCCGGCCATCACCGGGATGGTGAAGGGGAAGCACGCTTGCAATGCGCGCGAAGCTCGGCTATGCGTTCGCTGGGTCATGTGCACCTTCTTGGGTTGGGGTTTGCTGTGGTTCAGTCCACAGTTTTAGTCCACGAGCGGTTCGGGGCCTTTGCCGGATTCGATGTCGGCGACGGCCGGCTCGGGGCGTCCGTTCAGCTTGGAATGGCGACGGCTGTAGCCGAAGTATACGCACAGACCGATGGCGAACCATATGACGAAGCGCACCCACGTCTGCCATGTGAGGCCGGCGATGAGCACAGCGCAGAAGATGATCGCGAGGATTGGCGTCACCGGCACGCCCGGGGCGCGGAAGCCGCGGTGCGCGTCAGGCTGAGTGTGGCGCATCCACAGCACGCCGGCGGAGACGATGATGAACGCGGAGAGCGTGCCGATGTTGACCAGCTCGAACAGGATGTTGATGTTGATGAGGCCACCGGCAATGGCGGTGAGCAGGCCGAAGAACCACGTGCCCTTCCACGGCGTGTGGTGCTTCTCGTCGACCTCGCCGAAGAACTTGGGGAACAATCCGTCGCGGCTCATCGCATAGCAGATGCGCGTCTGGCCATACAGCTGCACGAGCATGACGGTCGTCATGCCGATGAGCGCGCCTAGGTTCACGATGAACGCCAGCCAGTTGAGACCGGTCGCCAGGATCACGCCCGCCACCGGAGCGTCCACGAAGTTGGCGAAATCAGGATACTTGACGATGCCGGTCATGATGAGCGTCATCGCGATGTAGAGCACCGTGGAGATGACCAGTGAGTAGATGATGCCGCGTGGCAGCGTCTTGTTGGGGTTCACCGTCTCTTCGGCGGACGAGGAGACCGCGTCGAAGCCGATGAAGCTGAAGAACACGATCGAAGCGGCGGGGATGATGCCCATCGGCTTGGACGAGCCGGGCTGGAACGTGTAGATGCCGTAGGGGGAGAACGGCTTCCAGTTCGCCGGGTTCACATACCACACCGTGCACACGATGAACAGGATGATGATGGCCAGCTTGATCATGACCATGATGTCGTTCGTGCGCTTCGTCTGGTTGATGCCCACGGCGAGCACCCACGTGATGATGAGCACCACGATGAAGCCGGGCAGGTTGAAATACGTCGTGACACCGGGGGTGGTGCCGTAGGCGGCGGTGAGTTCGACAGGTAGGTGGATTCCGAAGCCTTCGAGCAGCTTGTTGAAATACCCGGACCATCCGGCGGAAACCGTGGCGGCCTGCAACGCGTATTCCAAGATGAGGTCCCAGCCGATGACGAAGGCGATCAGCTCGCCGAACGCCACATATGAATAGGAGTATGCCGAGCCGGAGACGGGCACCATCGACGCGAACTCTGCGTAGCACAGGCCGGCGAAACCGCAGCACACCGCGGCGAGCAGGAACGAGATCGACAACGCAGGTCCCGCGGTGAGCGCGCCCTTGCCGGTGAGCACGAAGATGCCCGTGCCGATGATTGCCCCGATGCCGAGCATCGTCAGGTCGAAGGTCTTCATTGTGCGTTTCAGCGGGGTGGCGGAGGCGGTGAGCTCCTCCACGGTTTTCTTACGCAGCAGTTTCGATGCCATGTGTGTCTGCTTTCTGGACGGTTTGCTGTTTGTCGGGTGCGGCGCGGGGCGCTGGGCGTGCGTGGCGCGGGGCGTTATATAAGGATTGCCGCACCTTATATAAGAGATGAGTCCGTACCTTTTTTAGCAGTGTCACGGGACGCTCGCGGCACACCGTCCGCGCTGCGGCAGGTGGTGGGTGGGGTGGGGTGGGATTTGATTGGATGCAGAAGCGCTACAGCGAAACCAGACAGAGATTGGCGTGTCTCTGCGTTCAAACACGCTATACTGAAACTGCTAATTCTCAGTAAGTACAGCAATTTGTAGCTGTATCTGAATGCTAAACGGTTTTGCCGTAGGGGAGAACTTCGGTTCTCCCCGTTTTCTTTTGATTCACTGTTTCCGAGGACATGTTCAGCGACAACACGCGCTGCTGTAGTTTTCAAAGAATCTCAATTCGTTGTAATCTTCGTATCAATGAGTAATCAGGGCATCACAGTTGATGTCCCTATTTCATGGAGGGAATTAGCATGTCTTCCAAGACATATCGCATTGGTATCGATGTTGGTTTGTATTCCGTGGGGCTCGCTGCCATTCAAATTAATGAAGACGGCAATCCTGTCCGGATTCTCAATGCTCAGAGCGTTATTCACGACGGTGGGGTCGATCCGAGTGCTGAGAAGAGCAGGGGTAGTCGCCGATTGCAATCCGGTATTGCACGTCGTACTCGCCGTATGCGTCGCAACAGGAAGAAGCGTCTTGAACGTCTAGATCAGTTGCTCGTGAAGTCAGGATTCCCCGTGAGCACGGAAAACGATTTGGAAGGTTTCGAACCGTGGATTCTGCGTGCCCAAGCGGCTGACGGTTTCATAGAGGATGACGAGACACGAAAGCGAGCGATTGCTGTTTCCTGCCGTCACATGGCTCGTCATCGCGGCTGGCGTAATCCATATTTGTCCGCTCGCACACTTCTGGCTGTTGACTCGCCGTCGTCGGCTTTTTATGACAAGCTTGTAGAAAACGCTGCGCAGATGATGGATGGACAACTTCCCGAAGAAGAAGCGACACCTGCTCAAATCGTGCGTGATGTACTTGTATATAGGCAGGGAAGTGCAGCGATTCGCCTTCGCAAATCTACAGCCGAGAAAAAGAAAGACCGTTTTGCGTTGTTCCCTGAGAAAATGATGCAAGAAGACAATGCTTATGAGCTGCGGCTTATCCTCTCTAAGCAGTCTGTTCCTCAGGATGTGGCCCGAGAATTATTGCTTGCGGTGTTTCAATCTCAGTCGCCTAAGGGGTCCGCGGAAAAACGCGTCGGAAAGGATCCCCTGGATTCCTCTCAGCCTCGTGCTTTGAAGGCGTCTTTAGCTTTCCAGCACTATCGTATGCTCAACATGATTACCAACCTGAGGCTGGTCGATAACGGGGTGGAGCGCCGCCTCTCGGTCGAAGAGAAGCAGAAGCTGTATCAGTTGCTGCTGAGCGATACCGGACGGGACAAGAAATACGATACGTGGACGGATGTTGCGTCTGCCATGGGGTGGAAGCGGAACCAGCTTAAAGGGGTGGGTAGCCTTACTTCGGATGGCGAGGATCGCGTGACGAGCAAGCCACCGCATGTTGACATCATCGAAAAGCTCAACGATATCAAAGATTCGGGCCTGAGGAAGCGCATCCTCGAATGGTGGGCGGAGGCGACAGAGTCTGAGCGTGAGTCGATGGTTGCTTTGCTTTCGAATACTGTCGATATCGCCAAGAAACAGGACGATCCAGAATTTTCCTCAGCTGTGAAGTTCATTGATGCGTTGAATGACGATGACTTGCAAAAGCTGGACGGCATTGATATGCAGCAAGGCCGTGCTGCATATTCGTCCAAGACACTGTGTGCATTGACGCAGCAGATGTTGACAACGGAGGATGATTTGCATGATGCAAGGAAGCATGTTTTCCATGTAGATGATTCATGGCGCCCGCCGCAGCCGGCTATCGGCGCCCCATTGGGCAATCCGTCGGTGGACCGGGTCGCGAAGATTGTCAATCGATGGCTTCTCGCCTGCCAGTCTCGTTGGGGCAATCCTGTGTCTATCCAGATTGAACATGTGCGCGACGCTCTGTCGTCAGCTGCCACACTGGCTGCGAGCAAGTCTGCTTATGACAGGGCAATCAGCGCGAGAAATCTGGAGAAACAAGCAACCAAAGACACACTGCGCCGAGAAATGAATCTTAGCGAACCCCATGAGTCTGATATTCGTCGTATTGAAGCCATTACACGTCAGGAAGGGAAGTGCCTATATTGTGGTGCTCCAATAGAGTTTACTAATTGTGAAATGGACCACATAGTCCCTCGTAAAGGACCTGGATCCACGAACACGCGTGATAATTTTGCGGCGGTTTGCATTACGTGCAATCGGCAGAAGGGCAATGTGCCATTTGCGGTTTGGTGCCAGACCCCGGCGGCTGTGCAGCGAGGCGTGAGCCTTGAGAAAGCAGTTGCTCGCGTCAATGACTTCTTTAAGGAGTCAAAGAGCTTGAGGGGACGGCAGGCAACGGCCTTCAAGAAGTCGATGATTATGCGTTTGAAACAAACAGTCGCCGACGATCCCATTGATAACCGGTCCATCGAATCGGTTGCTTGGATGGCTGATGAGCTGCATCGTCGCATCGATTGGCATTTCAATGGAGGCGCTTCCAGCCATGAGATTGAGTCGAAAGTGCAAGTGGCCGTCTACCAAGGGCGTATCACATCCGAAGCGCGTAATGTGATGCGCTTCCAGGCTGGTGGAGATTTCCACTTCGTTGGTGGGCATGGGAAGACGCGTCTTGATAGAAGACATCATGCTGTTGACGCTTCCGTTATCGCGATGATGACCCCTGCCGCAGCCCAGACATTGGCTGAACGGATGAATATCCGTGACAGCCAGCGATACATTGGTCGCATCGAAGAAGACGAAGTTGATTGGAAACAGTGGCCTGCCAAGCCCACTGAGAAATATCAGCAGTGGTTGAACAATAGCACGCGTTTTTTTGCATTGATCAACGACGCTTTGGATGCGGATCGCATTCCAGTGACGCATTGGCAACGCTATTCATTGGGCAATTCCATAGCGCATGATGCCACAATTAAGCCATTGCTTAAGGTTCCTCTTGGCAGTGCGATTAGCAAAAAAACAATTAATCGTGCGGCAACACCAGCGCTTTATTGCGCATTGACCAGATGCGCAGATTATTCTCCGACAGATGGTCTTCCAGAGAATAAACAGAGGCATATCACAGTCAATGGTACCGCCTACGGGCCAGATGACGTAGCTGAGTTTTTCAAGGACGATTCTGCTCAAATAGCGGTCCAAGGGGGTTCTGCCGACATTGGTAATGCCATTCATCATGCACGGGTCTACCGTTGCTACACGTTGAGTTCCAAGGGTGTCAAGAAGTGGTTTTATGGCATGATTCGAGTGTTTCAAGCCGATCTTGTGCATGCCAGGCATGATGATTTGTTCACTTACCCTCTGCCGCCTCAATCCATCTCTATGCGATACGCGGAGTCACGAACTGCGCAAGCGGTGCTTGATGGGCGAGCTGAGTATCTTGGAAATCTTGTTGTCGGGGATGAGATTGATATTCCGATGAACCGCGAGCTTAAAGGTCAAATAGCTACGTGCGTAGTTTTCTTCAACGAGCTGCCGGGGAATCATTCCCTGATTGAAAAATGGAGTGTGGATGGTTTTTACTCGGACTCGACACTTCGTTTGCGCCCTCTGTATCTTGCAGGTGAGGGCTTGCCTAAACTTGGGGATGTGCTCGGAGTTGAGGTGCCGGCAGATATTCAAAAGATACTGGTTCGTCCAGGATGGTTGCCGTCTGTCAATACAGCATTTTCTACATGCCCTCAAGTGATTCGCCGCAATTCATTGGGCGAACCGCGATGGAAATCATGCTCCGGCATGCCTGTCTCGTGGCGAATCCTGAGTTCAGAAGAAGCCTAGGAGGCATTGAGAATGGAGAACGCCTGGCGTGTTATCGACTGTATCAACGTCGAAGGTCAGCTTCGATATGAACGCGGGCGCATGGTGGTCTGTGCCAGAGATAAGGAACCTGTTGAGATTCCTCTGGCACAGGCTGCTGTTCTCCTGCTTGGCCTGCGGGCAAATATTTCTACAGCACTGTTGAGTCGATTGGCTCAAGAAGGGGTGAGTGTCCTCGTTTGTGACTGGAAAGGCGTGCCTGTTGGTGCGCTTGATAGCTGGGGCGCAACTCCTTCTCGCGTTGTGATTCGACATTGGGCTCAGGTCGAAATGACCGTGCCGCGTCAGAAAAATGCTTGGAAACGCATCGTGAAAGCGAAGATCCGTGGCCAGGCTCGATGCCTTGAAATGTGCGGACGCCCGCGTGGTGGAGCACTTCTCCAGATGTCTCACCACGTCAGAACCGGTGATGTGTCGAACGTCGAGGGGATGGCTGCACGTGAGTACTGGCAGAATTTATTCATGCCTGAAGAAGGGTTTAGCAGGCAACCGGGAAGCGGCATTGGCAAAAATGCTTTGCTGGATTATGGATATGCCATTCTCCGTGGATTTGTGATTCGAGCGATTCTCGCGGCAGGGCTTGACCCGACTTTTGGTGTGAATCATCACAATCGCTCAAATTACTTCTGCTTGGCGGATGATCTCATAGAGCCTTATAGACCTGTGGTCGATTGCTGTGTGGCGCAAATGGGTGTTTTCACTCTAGACCGGGAAGCAAAGCAGCGAATCGTAGAGGCTGTCAATGGGCAATATACGGCTGGAGGTCTTACAGTGCCTAGCTCGTTGAATGATTTTGCTCAGCAATATGGTTTGTATTGCGAGGGTAGATGCGACCTGCTGAGAGTGCCAGTGTTTGGGGAGAATAGCAATGAAGAAGGATGAGGAGAGCGGCGGCATGTGGTGTGTGGTGATGTTTGACTTGCCTGTTGAAACCAGGATGGAGAGACGAGCTGCTACTCAGTTCAGGGATTTGCTACTCGACCAAGGTTTCATGATGGTGCAGTTTTCTGTCTATGCGAGATATACACCGACACTTGGCGGGAATCGATCAAGCATTGAATTCATCAAGAAGAACATTCCCGCAAAGGGGAAGGTCAGGATTCTGAATCTAAGTGATCACCAGTGGACACAGTCGTTCCACTCTTATGATTCGCAGATTGGGAATCCGAATGATGGCCCAACTGCCCCAGGTGCTCTTACGCTTTTTTAACCGTAAAATCACCTGGAAACGTTGGGATTCTTTCCTTTTTGATAAACTCTCAAGTTTATCAAAAAGGAAAGATGCTAATTCTCAGCCATCCACCAGTCGGCCCCCATGGTCCCCCAAGTTTATCAAAAAGGAAAGATGCTAATTCTCAGCGTTGGCACGTCGGGTAAGGTGGCCGGACCAAGTTTATCAAAAAGGAAAGATGCTAATTCTCAGCGTGAATATCACCGTGCCCGTAGGAAAAGCAAGTTTATCAAAAAGGAAAGATGCTAATTCTCAGCCGCCGACGGGTCGCGCCTCAACCTCGGTCAAGTTTATCAAAAAGGAAAGATGCTAATTCTCAGCGTATTATTCCATGTTAGTGAGTTGATTACAAGTTTATCAAAAAGGAAAGATGCTAATTCTCAGCGAGGTGGCGGGCAATGCGTCGTACTCGGCAAGTTTATCAAAAAGGAAAGATGCTAATTCTCAGCTGGGCGTGCGTGCAAGCGGAACACGTTCCAAGTTTATCAAAAAGGAAAGATGCTAATTCTCAGCAGGATTTGCAGGACATGAAGGCGAAGCACAAGTTTATCAAAAAGGAAAGATGCTAATTCTCAGCAGCATGATGGCTGGCTTGTGGCTCAGGTCAAGTTTATCAAAAAGGAAAGATGCTAATTCTCAGCTTTATCCCTCGACGCTTTCGTAGAGTGCAAGTTTATCAAAAAGGAAAGATGCTAATTCTCAGCCGTCGGTCGCTCTCGTCGCGTGGCTCGCCAAGTTTATCAAAAAGGAAAGATGCTAATTCTCAGCGAGATGCGCAGGTGAGTGCTCGGAGCGACAAGTTTATCAAAAAGGAAAGATGCTAATTCTCAGCCACATGGTCGAGCCATCTCGTCGCCTGCCAAGTTTATCAAAAAGGAAAGATGCTAATTCTCAGCCGTCGGTCGCGCTCGTCGCTAAGGTCACCAAGTTTATCAAAAAGGAAAGATGCTAATTCTCAGCTCACTTTGATATCGGACGTGCTCAGATGCAAGTTTATCAAAAAGGAAAGATGCTAATTCTCAGCCGCACACCATGCCGCCCGCGTCCAACGACAAGTTTATCAAAAAGGAAAGATGCTAATTCTCAGCTCTTCACGGGAGCTGCGCACTCGCGCGCCAAGTTTATCAAAAAGGAAAGATGCTAATTCTCAGCGCGCGGCAACAGCACAGAAGGGCGCGACCAAGTTTATCAAAAAGGAAAGATGCTAATTCTCAGCCCCATGTCAGACACCCAATTGGACACGTCAAGTTTATCAAAAAGGAAAGATGCTAATTCTCAGCCAGATTTTGCGAGTCTGCCTCGCACTTTCAAGTTTATCAAAAAGGAAAGATGCTAATTCTCAGCTACTCATACGCCCTATTCCTCATCGTCACAAGTTTATCAAAAAGGAAAGATGCTAATTCTCAGCACGCGGCGCGCCCCTCCTTCGCGATGGCCAAGTTTATCAAAAAGGAAAGATGCTAATTCTCAGCTAAATATAGTGCGTATGCCATTCATCATCAAGTTTATCAAAAAGGAAGGATGCTAATTCTCAGCAGCAGTGCGGCATCATGACAATCAACGGCAAGTTTATCAAAAAGGAAAGATGCTAATTCTCAGCAGTGAATGGCATGGTGTTTTTAACCTGACAAGTTTATCAAAAAGGAAAGATGCTAATTCTCAGCAAGCTCTGCCACGCTTTCCTGCCGGTCTCAAGTTTATCAAAAAGGAAAGATGCTAATTCTCAGCTGTAGAATTGGTGGTTATGAGTAGTAGTCAAGTTTATCAAAAAGGAAAGATGCTAATTCTCAGCTCAACACTCGAGACTGGCGGCGTGCCGCCAAGTTTATCAAAAAGGAAAGATGCTAATTCTCAGCCCGAATTTATCCACGTCGGGCAGATAATCAAGTTTATCAAAAAGGAAAGATGCTAATTCTCAGCCCTTGTTCCCAATCGATCGCAAGCAGCACAAGTTTATCAAAAAGGAAAGATGCTAATTCTCAGCAATTCCTTGGACAAAAAGCAGTCGCTCTCAAGTTTATCAAAAAGGAAGGATGCTAATTCTCAGCGGATTCATTTCCCGACACTTTATTAAGGCAAGTTTATCAAAGAAGAAGGATATCAACGGTTAGAGGAGGATGACAGCACACTATAAACGCTGAGCCTCTGACAAAGATGCGGGCGGGGCGCAAGAAGGGGCAGATGATATGAAAGCGGGAGAAGGAACTCATGGACCATGCTTCGTTTGAGACAGCAGTTTATTTAAATAGAAGTGCCGGGATTCATGTCATGGCTCTTCATTGAGGGGCTGACCAGAGGTACGCGCCACCATTGCTGCCATGTGTAGCGAACCGGTCATCGAGCTAGAGGTATGTGCACCACTAAGCCAGGGGCATATGTCCACACTCCCCAACATCTCTATCTCCGCAACCCTGGTGCCTTTTGCCGCGAGAGCAGCACACACCGCCACGAGCGGCAGGGTGGTGGGCGGGAAGCACAGCGCTAGCACGACGATCGTGAGCACCGGCTTGCGCGTGCAGGCGCTCACGAGGGCTGCGGTTGTGCATGCCACCGCGATCATCGGATCGCAGCCGGTTGCCAGCGTCAGCGCATAGCCTGCGCTCACCCCGCAGAAAATCATGGGGAAGAACTCGCCGCCGATCCAGCCGCCCGCCACGCAGAACGTGTGGATGAGCCATGGCGTCGCCGTCACGAAGGCCCCCCGCAGGGATTCCCGCAGGGATGCACCGTGCAGGCCACTGGCATGACAAAACCGCCTGCGGGCATTTGCATGCATTGTCCGCAGGCGGGTTCCGGTCAGTCCAAAAGGCTTCGGTTCATGGAAGGCATGTCATGCGATGTCGGAATGGTCCTTGCAGAACCCCGCATACAGGAATGCCGCGAGATTCTGGTCATGGAAAGCCTCGACATAATCATTGAAGTCAACATCAGGACGGGCATCCAGAAGCTCCTGATAACGATCGTATACATCGTCATCAAGCTCCATGCTGGTTTCCGCGCCACAGACAGGGCAGATCGCGAACACATCATGCAGTTCACCATCGGTCATTTCAATCAGTCCCTTTCAATGCTTGCCAATGCTTGTTTCCATATATCATACTGGATGCTGCATTGCCGGGATTCATCTCCCGGCAATGCATTGAGGGAGTGTGAACAGCCGCAGCATGAACGCACAAAGCCAACCGTCCTTGATGTTCGGATTCACTAGTCGAATCGGTCGGAAGACGTGTGAGACCCGCAATGCAAACACTAACGCTTGATGTGATGCTCTTTCCTCTGTCTCTCCCTATCGGCCTCGTCCAACATCCTGCGTCCTCTTTCGCTTTTGCTCAATGCGTTCCTGATGTCGTGCGTGATCGCAATAGAAATCGGATACACTCCTATCATGACGCACACCAGCATGAGAAAAACATGCCCCTTGAATGCGAGGACGGCCCCCACGATGATCAATACAAAGCCAAACGAAACACCCATGCCTGTGTTTTATCGAATGGCATGGAAAAACGTAAGGCTGGCGTGTCGTTGGCGTTTCTGACGTGTCGAAAATGTCAGACACAGCATGCCGGGATGGCGTTATGCCGGATGCATGCATGTCATGCCGTCAGCCTTCGATGGTGAGGCCATGGTCGTCATGAGCATGACCTCACATCATCCTTCGCGACGCCCGGCATGTTCAGCCTATTTCACAGAAGGGGGAGTGATGATGATTGCATTGGCTGTCATCATAATGATTCGATTTCATTGATGGCAGTGTTGATGAGCTCCATGCCCCGTAGATCCCGGATCCACTGTTCCGGAATGCCGTTCGTTCCGCCGATTCCATGGATTACCCCGGCGACGCTTCCTGCGATGCATGCCACGGTGTCCGTGTCATCGCCAAGCGAGCATGCGTTGAACACGGATTGCTCATAGCTGTCGGCATTGATGACAGACCATGCAGCGGCTTCCATCGTGCTTACAACATAGCCTTTTCCGCTGATTTCGCTTTTGTCATAATCCCCGATATGGGCGAACCGTTCCGATACGGATTCCATGCCGTTCGCACGCATGTAATCAGCGGATTCGGCGAACGCATCGGCGGCATCCATCCCGCCGATGACAAGCCTCAGCGCATGGACCCATTGCACGCATGCATGCATCGAAACGGGATGGGCATGCGTCGTTGCGCTGATGCGCATGATCTCATCATCGGTCGCATCGGTCAACGCAAGCGGGGCGATTCGCATGAGGGAACCATTGCCGTTGCTGCGCTCGTCATCGCATATACACCTTTGGGGGATGTCGCGATGTTTCGTTTGACTTATTTGCGCGCGTATGATGCTTTCGACAAACGGTGATATGGCGCGACGTGTCGTGTTTCCGCAATCCGTGCATACGCCGTCGATGGTATAGGCTCCGTTATGAGCCCATTCCGCATATTTGAAAAGCATGTCAATGGTGTTCACATTGCCGTCATTGTCCTTCAGGCTTGCAATCGTCGCAAGGGTCATGCTTGTGTCATCGGTCCACGTCCCTTTCGGCGCGCGTCCGATAAGACCGCCTCCGGTGATGGCGGTGCTTGTCCATGAAGGGGTGAACTTTCCACGTTGGAAAGTGTATTCGAACGGCGCTCCGTATGCATCGCCGACAGCCCCTCCGAGAATGAGCGCCTTCGCAATGCTGTCATTTGATGTGAATGAAACCATAAACCTCTCCTTATCTCCCCAATCTAAGATGATGCCACTGTATTACTTCATTATACAGTGGCATATCATGATGAAAGCAGATCGGCGTTGCCTTCCGTCCCTGTCCGTGGACATGCCATCATCATGTCCTGTTCAGGGCTTTTTCATGAAACGTTGGATATGCTCATTTTCGATGCCGTCCAGAACGGCTGATGAATCAACCGCGCTGAACGGCTGGTTCCCCTGATTCGCCGTAAACCCGCGTTTATGGGCAATGGCTCATGAAAACATGAAAACCGCCGTCAGAATCGAAATCAGCCTCCGGGCGACCGTTCCGGGAAAACCATGCCATGCCGGCATGCCGACATCGCCGGGATTCATCTTCCGGCAACTTCATTGAGGGGTCAATCCACGTTCCCCGTGTGGGGTGCGACATCAGCTATTGCCGGGATTCACGCCTGGCACTTCATTTCAAGGATTGACGTGCCCCCTACACTGTCTACATCCCCTATCTCCGCCACCCCGGTGCCTTTGCCGCGAGGACTGTGCACACCGCCACGAGCGGCAGGGTGGTGGGCGGGAAGCACAGCGCTAGCACGACGATCGTGAGCACCGGCTTGCGCGTGCAGGCGCTCACGAGGGCTGCGGTTGTGCATGCCACCGCGATCATCGGATCGCAGCCGGTTGCCAGCGTCAGCGCATAGCCTGCGCTCACCCCGCAGAAAATCATGGGGAAGAACTCGCCGCCGATCCAGCCGCCCGCCACGCACACGGCGGTCGCCGCAAGCTTCGCCAGGCAGGTGAGCGCGAGGAACAGCGCCGTGGATCGCTGCCAGCTGCCCAGCAGCGCCACGGTGCCGGTCTGGCCGGAGAAAAGCACGTCGGGGAGTCCGATCGCCAGCAGCCCAAGGAACGCGCCGGCAATCACCGCGCGCGTCACATGGCGTTGCTCGCCGATGACGGTGGCGGTCATGCCGCTCACGGCGTGGCACAGTAATGAGAATTGCGCCAGCGCGTAGCCGATGACGAGCGCCGCCAGCGCCCACATCCAGTCGCGGGTGCTGGTGCTCAGGTAGTCGATCGGCGCAAAGCGGGGCAGGGAACCGGCGGTGCCGAAGCATGTGACGAAGCCCATGATGCCGAGCACGAATCCGGCGGCTGCGACCACCCACAGCACGCCCGAAGCGGGGCGGGAATATGCATAGGTGAAGGGATGGCGCTCGGCACCTTGCGCCACCGGGCTGATTCGCTGCAGCAGGGCAGTGGGCAGTGCGTCGCGCAAACGATCCCACAGCAGGCGTTGCAGCAGTTCGGAAAGCCGCAGCGTGCCGATGGTGCCGATGCCCACCACGGCGCCCACGAGGAATGCGAGCACAATCAGGAGCGCGATGACGCCGGCAAGCGTGCCGGGGCGCAGCGGTCGATCGGCGGCCTCCATGATGCGCCTGCGGATGGGCTTGCCTGATGCTGGCCGGTGCTGTGCGGTTTTCGTCTCCCGTTGTGCGGCTTTCGGCTCCCGTTGCGCAGCGGCGGTTTGCGTCGCATTCTTTCGTTCGTCTCGCACGGTGCCCCTTCGATGTCTAGTATTTCCTTAGCCGCTCTGGCCGTTTCGCTGGCGTTTCAACGCCATGATGCCGTCATCACAATCATAAAGAATCAACAACATCGCGAATCAATCATTCATGGAAAATCAGCGGGTCATGTGATGACGGCGGGGCATACAAGGTACTGCGCCGACATGAGCCGCCCAGACATGAGTCGTTCATAAGACTGTCAGTTTTGATACAAAATAACGATGAAACTTTCGGGGTCAAAAAGTTTCATCGTTTAATAGTAGTTTCACCTCTCAAAGGCATAAATAGCATGCCAAATCTTATCAACAATGGTGTCGTAATTTACATATGGAAAATGCTTCGGATGTCCCGGAGAGCCATCATTCTGTGTATCAATTACCTAATCGCCATACTTTACCTCATTCAGCTCCGGCAGATATTGTGTTCATACTTCACACATTTCATCCTCCTAACTAACCTCATTCGGATCAGGGATCCCGAAATACTTCTCCACAATTCCATTTAGTTGTTCCCTAATCCCCGAGAACTCCTGGTTAAGATCAAGCGTCCGCACCGATATCTGGTTGCCGCTCATCTGATATACATTATCTGGCACAAGTTTCTCATCCGTTTTGGCATACAGAAGCATGCCAGATACCTGATGCCCTGTGCCTTTCAGTTCCGCATCCTTGTTCTTTACATAAGTGAAAATCTGATACATGTTGCCGGAATGCAATGTCTGTACATTGAAGTTTGTCTGCAGCGTACGCTCATAATACTTGGCGTCGATAATAAGTGTCTGGTTCCCATAAGTCAGCGTGACATCTGTTTGCATAACCGGGAGCAAAGCGTCATAGCCATCGTCAAGCTGCCACGGAATCTGAAGCGCCCTCGAGGAGAACCCTTTCAACCGCTGGCGCTGGCCGAATTCCTGAGCGTAGTATTCGAGAATGAACTTTTCATACAGTCTGCTCATCCACTTGCTCATCCACTGCTTATCCACAAAACTCGCAAGCCGGTACTCTCCCTTTTCCGTTGTTAGAAGTGACCCTTCAATCAGCAGCTGACAGATAGCAAGCAACAGCTGATATGTGCGGTTGTTTCTCTGGAAACGGATATCTGACCAGCGGATATGCGGCAGCTCGATTTGATCCACCTCTGAAAAGAAGAGCATTTCCTTTTTCAGTTCCGACTTATATTTCTCCTTCACATCGTTCTGACGAAGGAGCAGATAAACCGTTGACTTCAGGATCTGATTAAGCAGATTATTTTCCGACAATTCGTCATAATCACAGGTTACGATCATCCGATGCTCAAGCCTGTTTTTTATCGTTCCCGGCATATCGATCTTGCCTCTGACAACAGGTAGGTTCTCCACCCGGTTGATGTACTCCCGATAGAGTCCCTGCTTCAACTGCAGACCGATGCCTTTTGCCAGAATCGCAGCAAACAGGTTATGAATGTTATCGAATGACTCCTTCTGAATATCGTCGTAGACGGGTTCCTTCAGCGTGGAGAAAGCATAGGACAGCATATAGTAAATGTTCTTGATGAATATGCTTTTATCCTTTGTCATTGAATACTCCATGCAGGATGTTATCCCAGCGCTGTACTTTGCTGTCATCGTCAAACCAGTATTCCGATAGCATTGGAAGGATGTCGTAATCTGTGACCGACTGCATCCACTCATCCGTGCAGGTTTCTTTTGTTTTGCCACAGAAATAACTGTGTCCAATGCAGAATCCTTTTCCGAGAGACTTGTCCCGACTGATTTCTTCATTCAGCTTGATAATCTTCTTTATGAGCTCATCGAATGTCTTATTATCCAGCGTCTGCTGATAATCCTTGAAACCATCTGATTCGAATCCCGGATCAATTTCAAAGAAGCTGAACCGCCGCCGCAGGGCATAGTCGATCATGGCAAGACTGCGGTCCGCCGTATTCATCATGCCGATGATATAGAGGTTTTCCGGCACCGTAAAATGCATCCCGTTGTAGGCGAGCGTTGCTTTCGTACCGCGATAGTCCTTCTCGATCAACATTAACAGTTCGCCGAAAATCTTACTCAGATTCCCTCGGTTGATCTCGTCGATGATAAAGAAGAACTTCTTATCCGGCTGATTCTCCGCTTTCTCACAGAAGCGATAAAACACGCCGTACTTCAATTCAAAACTATCTCCGGACGGCTTGTAGCCCATCATGAAATCCTCATAAGAATAATTCTGATGGAACTGTACGAATTCAATCCGGCTGTCGTCCTTTTCGCCCATCAGGGAGTAGGCGAGGCGCTTGGCAGCAAAGGTCTTCCCGACACCGGGAGCACCCTGAAGGATGATATTCATTTTGTTCAGGAGCAAACCGGCAAGCCGGTCATATTTCTCCTCAGTCATATAAACCTCGGACAGAAAATCTTCCTTGGTATATGTCAGCGGATTCTCATCACGAATCACGTCCCTGATGAATTCGTATTCGTCCTTGGTAAGTTTGAATAAGGTGCCGCGCTGATTCGGGAGGAAGAACTCCATTTTCTCCAGCTCTGGGCATTCCTTCAGCGTCTGGTAATCAATCGGATTTACGAGCGACGCTGTCTTTTCAAAAGAGATCTTTTGGCCGTCACTTGCCGCGCTGACCTTCAAGAGAGCAACGACCTGCTTGACAGAACCGGCCTCATAGCCAATAACAAGATCACCAGCCTTTGCGTTGATGAAATTCTGGAACAGGCGGCGTTTATTTCCGTTCTCGTTAAAGAGCGTGTAGTTCTCAACTTCACCGACCTGCAGATCAGAAAAGCTCCAGTTGTTTTTGCCTGGGTCTGGATTTGCAATCAGCCACCAGTATCCATGTTCTTCTTTGCCGTCGTCCTGCATTTATACATCCTCTTCTCGCATCATTGGCCTGAAGGTGTGCAACACACTGAAAACATACTATCAAAGAGAAATGCAACGATTCGTTGAATACAGGCCTGTTCCGCCCGCGTCCTGTCTGCACAATGCCAGTCGAGGGTCGCACGCACCGCTACAAGACAACCCCTGACACCTATAATGGCTGCAAGATGCAAGGTCGCATCGATTGCCGGCGCGGGAGCCGCGCCGAAGCGTTTCGTAGAAGGAGACACCCATGAACGAGACGACCATTCCCACTGATTCCCAAACAACTGATTCCCGGGCCACTGATTCCCAGGCAAGTGATTCCCCTGTGGCGCAGGCGCAGTCAGCTGCTGCACAGCACTCGGATTCCGCAGCGTCCATCCGTCGCATCACCGTTGCGGGCGCCGGCACGATGGGCTACTCGATGGCCGAAATCTTCGCGCGCAAAGGTTACGAGGTCACGTTGTGGAATCATCGCTGGCCTGCGCTCGACCGCGCCAAGACCCTCATCGCGCCCGAAGTCGCCGATTCCATCGACTACAGTGCGTCCGACCACGCGTTCGAAGACGCTGACCTCATCGTTGAAAGCATCGTGGAAGACATCGACGCCAAGCTCGCCTTCTACCGCCAGGCCTCGCCCTTGGCACGCCCTGACGCCATCATCGTCACCAACACCTCCGGGCTGTCCATCAACAAGCTCGCCACCGCCGTCACCGGCCCGCAGAGGTTCTTGGGCATGCACTGGTTCAACCCACCCACGCTCATCCCGCTCATCGAGATCATCAAGAACGACGCGACCGACCCCGCCGTCGCCCGCACCATCTATGACTTGGCGCTCGCCATCGGCAAGAAGCCGGCGATCGTCGAGAAAGACGTGCCCGGTTTCGCCGCCAACCGCATCCAGCTGGCCGTGGTGCGCGAAGTGTGCTCGATGGTGAGCAAGGGCATCATCTCGCCTGAAGGCACCGACGCCGTGATGAAATACGGCCTTGGCTTCCGCTGGTCGTGCCTGGGGCCGCTGGAGACGCTGGATTTCGGCGGCATCGATGTGTTCGAGCATGTCAGCGAATACCTCATGCCGGATCTGGAGGATTCCCACGAGGTGCCCGCCCTGCTCAAGCAGCATTACGAGGCAGGCGAACTGGGCGTCAAGACCGGCAAGGGCTTCTACGATTACTCCGGCGACAAGGCCCGCCAGGCGACCGCCGAGCGCGACCGCAAGCTGCGCGCCGTGCATGATGCGCTGTACGGCGAAGACAACTGAGAGCCGCGCCACTGACCGTCACCCGTCATCCCGCCGCCCCGTGCCCGCCGTTGTCGCAAGCCGTGGGGATAATCGGCACGAGAGGTCTGGCTGCCCAGCTTCTGCCCGGCTTGGAGCGAGCGGGCGGCGGCACAGGCTTGCTGCTGCGCGGGTTTTCTGCTGCGCGGCGTGCGCGCCAGAGGCACAGACCACAATCCAGCCCATCGAACACAGTTCAAGGAGCATTCCATGACCCAAGGTCCCGTCCTTGTTGTCGATTACGGCGCCCAGTACGCCCAGCTCATCGCGCGTCGCGTGCGTGAGACCGGCGTGTACTCCGAGCTGATTCCTCATTCCAAGTCGGTGGAGGAAGTCCTCGCGAAGCACCCCAGCGCCATCATCCTGTCGGGCGGCCCGTCCTCGGTGTACGAAGACGGTGCGCCGCAGGTCGACCCCAAGCTGTTCGAAGCCGGCGTGCCGGTGCTCGGCATCTGCTACGGGTTCCAGGCAATGGCATACGCGCTCGGCGGCACCGTCGACCGCGCGGCCTTGGGCGAATACGGCCACACCGAGGCCACGGTCAGCGACGCAACCGGCATCCTCGCCGGCTCGCCCGCCACGCAGAACGTGTGGATGAGCCACGGCGTTGCCGTGACGAAGGCCCCGCAAGGATTCACCGTGCAGGCCACCACGCCGGGCGCACCGGTCGCCGCCATGGCAGACGAATCCCGCAAGCTCTACGGCGTGCAGTGGCACCCCGAGGTGCGCCACACCGAGCTTGGCCAGCAGCTCATCGAAAACTTCATCCACAAGTGCGCCGGCCTGGAAAGCAACTGGTCCACCGAGGGAATCATTGACGAGCAGATCGCCAAGATCCGCGAGCAGGTGGGCGACGCCCATGTGATCTGCGGCCTGTCCGGTGGCGTGGATTCCGCCGTTGCCGCAACGCTCGTACACAAGGCCATCGGCGACCAGCTCACCTGCGTGTTCGTCGACCACGGCATGCTGCGCAAGGGCGAGGCCGAGCAGGTCAAGCATGACTTCGTCGAAGCCACCGGCATCAAGCTCATCGCCGAAGACGCTTCCGAAGACTTCCTCACCGCGCTCAAGGGCGTCACCGAGCCCGAGCGCAAGCGCAAGATCATCGGTGAGAAATTCATCCGCACGTTCGAGAAATCCACGCGCGAAGTCATGGCACAGGCCGGCGAGCAGGGCGGGGAAGTGAAGTTCCTCGTGCAAGGCACGCTGTATCCGGACGTCGTCGAATCCGGCGGCGGCGACGGCGCCTCCAACATCAAGAGCCACCACAACGTCGGCGGCCTTCCCAAGGACCTCAACTTCAAGCTCATCGAGCCGCTGCGCTCGCTGTTCAAGGATGAGGTGCGCGCCATCGGCACGAAGCTCGGCCTGCCGGACGCCATCGTGTGGCGCCAGCCGTTCCCCGGCCCCGGCCTGGGCATCCGCATCATCGGCGAGATCACGCGCGAACGCCTCGACCTGCTGCGTGATGCCGATGCCATCGCCCGTGAGGAACTGACCGCCGCCGGCCTTGACCGCGACATCTGGCAGTGCCCCGTCGTGCTGCTCGCCGACGTGCATTCCGTGGGCGTGCAGGGTGATGCGCGCACCTACGGCAACCCGATCGTGCTGCGTCCGGTCAGCTCCGAGGACGCGATGACCGCCGATTGGAGCCG